>NZ_JAXUHN010000095.1:0-5589 GCF_035916875.1 Methylomicrobium sp. Wu6 | reverse complement strand
TCCCGCACCAAGCGAACCGCTCGTTCCCGAAATTCGGGTGAATAATGGTTTGTGGTTTTCTCTTTCATAGCTTCATCTTCTCAAAAGTTGAAGCCTCCATCAAACCCGGGGCGGTTCAGTCAATCAAATTTCATTTTTTGAAACTAAATGACTTGTAACCGTGCAGCCAATCTAAATTTTAGATAGTCTGTACCGTTTAGCCCGATGTTTTTATCTTATCCGGCGCAACAGCATACATGTTGCTGAATCGGTGGACATTTAACCGAACCGTAAGAGCAAAACACGCAGCAATCTCCTTGCTTGGGTTTGAGCAGCGCTCCGCAGGACTTGCATTCATAGAAAAATTGGCAGGCATCGGTCGGCATGGTTTCCATTTCGGCGTGCCCGCAGTGTGGACAGGTGATCTTCGACTCGAGAATGACAGTATTCATTAATTCGCCTTCTTGATAGAGGACGGATATCCGGCGGCCTTAGTCGCCTCAGTTAATTTGTTCGTAGTGACCATCGTATCGTCGAATTGTACCGTCACGGTTTTACTAGCGTAATCGACCGAAACCAGTCGCACAGCGGAAATGTGTTCAAGCGCTTTTTTGACCGTGATTGGACAGACGGCGCAGGTCATGTTTTGTACATCAAGCGTGACCATGCGAGACTCGGCCAGAACTGAGCCGGATTTAACGACAAACGCCAAAATGCACAAAAGAATTTTAGTTTTCACCGGTTTTTTCCTCAATAGAACAGTGGGGCGAACCATGGGAACGCCAGCAAACCCAATAAAGGGAGAGTCACACCCCAAAAAATGAAGCGTTGCTTGCGGATAACTTTATCACCGGCACAGGGCTTGCCGGGTTCGCATGTTTGGGTTGTCAGGTTGAGCTTGCGAAACGTCAGGCCAAGGAAAAGCAATGCCAGACTCATGAGCACGGGGCGAACCGGCTCGAAGGCAGTCAGTGTTGCCATCCAAGCCCCGCCAATGCCAAGACTCAGATACTCATCGGCGCAGAGCTTGCCGGGTTCGCATATTTGGGTTGCCAGGTAGAGCTTGCGAAACGTCAGGCTAAGGAAAAGCAATGCCAGCCCCATGAATACCGGTCGTGCCGGCTCGAAGGCAGTGAGTGTTGCCATCCAAGCCCCGCCAATGCCAAGGCTCATCAACACCAAAGGGGCAACACAACACAAGCTCGCTCCAATCCCGGCAAGAACGCTCGCAATCAGGGTTTGTTTTGAGTTCATGACGCATACCTCTTTTCTTGCGATTGCTATATCATAAGCACCGTACCTATGTACGGAGACAAGCCCATGATACAAAAAAGCTTTACGATTGGCGCAGTGGCAAAGAAAGCAGGAGTGAATGTCGAAACGATCCGTTTTTATCAACGGCGCGGCTTGCTTATGGAACCATTCAAGCCATTCAAGGGTATTCGGCATTACACCGAACAAGATGTGCAGCGGATCCTGTTCATTAAACAAGGCCAGAAACTTGGCTTTTCGCTTGATGAGATTTCGGAATTATTGAGTCTTGATGAGGGGCGGCATTGCCGGGAAGCAAAGGAAATTGCTCTAAAAAAGCTTATTCTAATTCGTGAACGCATCGAAGGTTTGCGTACGATGGAAACCGCCTTGTCCAATTTGGTCGAGAGCTGCGCTAGCAACACCGATTCAGTATCATGCCCGATTATCCATGCCCTGCTGATAACATCGGCATAAGGCAAATTTCTGTTCCATTGTCCATCACCACATAACATGAGACAAAATGAACCCGTAGGGCAGGAAATTGGTGCCCTAGTCGTGTTTTTTACTAGCGTGCAAACCATCGCGCGATCGCCCTGCCTTAACGGAGTGTTTGCTAGATCGGAGCAAGATCAGGGTTTGACATAAATTGTTGCCGGAAGATAAAAATTGAACGTTTCCTAATCTTGCCCCCGTCCTATGCTAATTTGGTTTGATATTTCTTTGTAAAGCCACGGATATCAAGAGCGGTGGCGAATTTTCGTGGGCACTGATTCGGACACTATACGAATCAAAACCACACGTTTTTCGACAACTTGATACTCACTGAGACTCCAGGTAAAATGAGGCTTCTAGCGTAATCAGGCGTGTTTCAGCGTGTTCTGATATTGGACAATCGGCCCTCCGAAGGCTGGAACGGGAGGCGAATCCTCTCGGACGCGCCAGTCTACGCGGCTTCCAAGAGCCTGTCGGACTTGGCTTTGTTTTTGTTCTGGTTCCTACGCGCCGTGTGGAAACGAGAAAAAAGTATCTAGGAGCAGTAGCGCGATGACAATCGAACTCTTGATTAACCTTGCAGTGCAGTTTCTTGGAACCGGATCCGCATTCTTTCTCGCCTACCAGTCCTTCCAAAAACGCCGAATTCAGTTAGGCGCCGAACCGACACTACCCCAATACTTTATCCGCAGAAGCACCTACTGGTTAGGGATCGCATTCTACTGCACGTTTATGTCGGCAATTTACGGGCTACTGACTTGGCGGTGGTTGCCCTTGGAGCCGCTCTTAACGCTCATTGTGAAGAGCCTCCGCTCAGGGGAGTGGGTGAATTTGCTGAATGGCTTGGATGGAAACACGCTCATCCCTTTGATTGCCGCGGGACTTTTTCTTTTTTTCATCGCCTGGGAGAGCAAGCTCAATCCCTTGCTGATATTGAGGGACAGCATCCATGACGCGTTCGCAATTCCAACCAAGGCGGTAGAAGTCTATCACGCCCTCATTACCTCGAGATTGTCGGCGGTCGACGATAGCTTAAAAGCGCAAATCGCCAACCGCCTGCTGGCGCCGAGCATCGACCCCGGCGATTTCGAAAAATCCAGTGCCACGGTCGAGTATAAATGGGCTCATAATTGCCTTCTTTTTGACCAGATACAAAACTACGCCAACCAATCGTCCTTTCGTCGTTTTTTTAACGAACCGTCTTTGAAATGGGGAGAAATCTGTATCTCCTACAATGCGATGTCGGAAAAAGTCACTGTCTGGAAGGAAGCGGAGCCGCACTATACCAAGACAGTCAAGTTGATAAAGGAACTGGACCACCTGACCGGTCTGCTCTGCCGCTTGCTCGCCTCTCTGGTCGTGTTCGGGAGCGCCAGCGAGAATGAGATTTGGTCAGCCGTGAAGCGGCTCGGCGGCAACGTCCACGAGGCCCGCCTGAAACATACCTATAAATATATTCTGCTATTTACGGCCGCTACCGCGATCGGAGTGATGCTGGGGCGAGAGATTTCTGTTTCTCTACACAATGCGTTCTTATTTCCCGAAAAACCGCTCGCGCATTTTAATTACACCACGCTTCGATGGATCGCCTATGTGATTCCAATGTATGTCCTTCCAATAGCGCTGGTCTTTCTTTCACGGACGCTCGTCTTCAGGCACCACCGGGAACAATCCGATCGCTACTATGGGTTCTACATGTCAATGATGATAATAGGCTTCATTGTCAGCACCGCAGTATCGGCGCTTATTCTCGAGTTAACTTTCTATCACAGGGAGCATTTCAATTTTCTGGAAAGCTTCATACAACATATGCGCTGGGGTATCCTGCCGGCGCTCATCTGCGGTTTTGTGGCTTATCAAATGGATACGCCGATGAGCGGATCGGAACCGTTAGGCAAACTCATGATGGCCGCTGCATTACGTTTTCTCGGCTGGGGATCGGTTGCCGTCATTTTTATGCTTTATGCGACCGACGACTTGGCGATCGAAGTGTCGAATCTACGATTTACCCTTGTCGGTACCGCTTTCTTCACGATCGGCCTCTTGGGGGCGTCTGTACGTTTCAAGACGGTGATGCCGGGTAATTAGCTTCCCCAAGCCGAGCAATGATCTTCCAAGGTTGTTCTATGACCATTTGAAAATGGTACCCGATACGCACCCAACTTGGCAGGTACGATACCAAATCAAAGGTAATTATTATGGAAAGCAACGAAAAAAGTGGGGTAACTCATGTAAACTTTCAAAATAATCACGGGGATAATAGTCGATAATTTTATCCATGCAGGTATGGACCAGGAGTGATGACCCATTTTCTACATCGGGTCATTGAGCCACTCCGTCCTGCCGTTGCGTCAACAGCCTGCGGATCAAGGGGACCACGTCGAGTTGAGAGGGCTCATCGCCGATGATTTCGTCGACCGTTTTTTGAATCGACTCGCCGGCAACATTCTGGCGCGCAATCATGGATGTGATATGACCATCCTGGGCGGATGCGCCGCCGTGCTGAGAGAAATAAGGAGAGGAAAAATAATACCGGTCGGTAATTGGACGTTCGAGTCCGGACTTCGCCAGGAGAAGCACATCACCTGCACGGTGACCATAGAGACCTGCCGAAAGCCAGCGCATACGACGATCAAGCTGAATCAGATCAGATCAAGGATGCTGTGCAAGGTATCGACTGATCGGCACCAGGCGGTTGCCATCATAAATTTCAAATTCGTGCGCATCCTCTGAGGTTGGCACGGGTTCTCGCGCAAATATGAGGTCAAGCGTGTCCTTAAGTTTAGGGAAACGGTCATTCCCGTGGTTGGCATCGACAAAGGCGTGCACCACCGGCATCACGTCCTCCACGAAGCGCGGTGGCTTGCTCCAGTCACACTTCTGTTTCGGAACCCGGCAAGTCGAGCGGTCAGCCAGATAGATGTAAGCCATTGCCCCTTGATAGGCGAGCACGGCTTGATAATCGGACTGTTCATCGTCAACCTCGAGGCGACTCGGGCGCACGCGAAAACCCAGCGACTGAAGCAGACCCGGCGCTTTCAATTCGGACTCCGTCGCGAGGGCATGCTGCGTGTCCATGGACACCGGTGTATGGCCGTGATCGGAGATAAACAGGACATAAGTCTCTGAGCACATTCTGGCGCTTATATTCGCCGAGGACTGTTTCTATTAAGGGAAAAGTAGTGCCTGTGAGATAGCTCACTTGGTCATGTAACGAATTCCCCGCGAGGTGGGTGTAAAGATCGATACCCGGAAAATAGACCACTTGCACGGTCGGCACACCGTGCTTCTGGATAGCACCAATGACTTTGGGGACCGAGTTCCGGTCAAGAGCCGCATAGCTCTCTTGCAAAATCGGGATTGAATTGACGAGTTTTCCGGCCTTGAATGCCACCGTCAGCGCCGCAATCGCTGCGGGAGCATCGGCGGTGAAGATGTCGGCCCCCCTGTGCACATAGTTCAGCGAAACGAAGACAGGCCCGTTCACCGCATCGAAGAGCGTCGGAACTTTGAGGACTTTCCCGATGAGGTCTTCGCTGATTGCCCTGCGTACGTCATCGGTCTCCTCGACCGACACCGGTATGGGCGCCAGGAACCGCATCGTTTCGCGCACAAAGAATTCATTGCCGGAAATGCCGTTGTACGCCGGACTTTTTCCGGTAAAGATCGACGACCACCCCGGAATCGTGGCGGAGGGTAAGATACTGACTGCGTTAGTGACCGAATAGGCGTGTTCAAAAAGCCCTGAACCGTCCCGGTTTTCCCGGAGGCTGTTAGTTGTGAGTCATGCTGCGAGAGCCGACTCGGAAAGTTGTTGATAATACCTTGTTTCCGCTTCTGCCGGAGGGATATTGCCAATCGGGC
>NZ_JAXUHN010000094.1:0-211144 GCF_035916875.1 Methylomicrobium sp. Wu6 | reverse complement strand
GCCGTATTGGGAACTACTGGCCGAAAATGGGATGCGCTTTTATTTTCTACCTCCTTACAGTCCTGAGCTGAATCGGATTGAAATGCTATGGCGCAAAATGAAATACGAGTGGCTGCCATTCCAATCGTTTACACCTACCGAACTTGAGGATGCTATCGATGAAATCGGCTCTGGTTTTGGCTCTCAATACCAATTTACTTTCTGCTAAGCACTTAATGTGTGTTTCCGAACAGACAGTCCACTAGGAAACAGACATTATAGCCATAACGATTGCCGTTGTATTCTGGCGGTTCGTTCTAGATACCCCTTTAGGTATTTAAAAATTTTTAAAGAAACCACTCTAAATAATCAAAACCGAGAATATGCTCAAAATTGCCAACCAAAAACGAGACCCAGTATTTTTTATACTATACGGCGTGGTGTTTTAGTTGACAAAGCATATCGGATTTGATTATTAAAACTTATACGCGATAGAAAACCAATAGATGATACCATTTCTTAAAATCCTCAAAAAGGAGTAGTTTGTATGAATATTCGACAAATATTATTAACGGGCACAACGGTTATGCTGCTAGCGACAGGTAATGTTTGGGCAAGAGGCAACAGTCAAGAGGGTAACAGCCAAGGTGGCAACAGCCAATGGGGCCACAGCCAAGGGAGCAACAGCCAAGGGGGCAACAGCCAAGGGAGCAAGAGCCAAGGTGGCTACTTGGTTCCCGAAATTGATGCCGCATCGGGAGCCACTGCGATAGCGCTGCTAACCGGTATTTTATTACTAGTAGGTGAACGGTCTCGATCTCGGCGTTCTTAATATTTATTACTTGACGTTAAGCTTTGAAGTCGGATCAAGCAATCGTATTCTGATCCGGCTTTTTTCTAACGAATAAGTTTACTTGATAATGCAAATTGAAGTGCTGGAAAACTCAAAGCGATTCATGATTCGCTGGATATTGCTTATAGCGCTCCAGGCACTCGAACTCGTGGCGATAACCGCGCGGTATGAAGCGCCTTCTCTCTTGATAAATAATGTCGGTTGGTCAGCGCAGCTATTCCAGTTTTCGAAAGCGATTTGGCCGGCAGGGCTATGGATTGCCGGCGCCTGTCTTATTGCACTCAGCCCTCGGCTCAAGATCATTCTTGGCGATTTGCGGGCGCAGTCGACTAAACATCGCTGGCAGGTTTGGCTAGTTTTTCACATCTTAGCTTTCGCTGCATTCGTGGTTGTTACCGAACTCGTTTTCGGAATACCCACCCATTCTACGCATCTCTCAACACCCTGGTTTGCAGTTTGGTTTGTGTTGGCATGTGCAACACTGTTGTTATGGTTGCTCGCTCTCGCTCCGGGTTATTTTTGGTTGCGATTGATTCGCCAAGAGCATATGGCACTGCTTGCGGGGTGCGTGCTGGGAATATGCGCCTCAATACTCATAGGCATACTCAGTCAGTATGAATCCTCTGTCCTCGGCCAAAAAGAATTTTGGGATTCTCTGTCCATACCGACTTTATATCTCGTCCATACACTGCTCGGCTGGTTTTATTCCGATCTTGTCAATCAGCCGGAGAGATTATTGCTGGGTACACCCTCTTTCCAAGTTAAAATCAGCTATGCATGTTCAGGTATCGAAGGAATTTCACTGATAACGATATTTCTCACCCTTTATCTCTGGCTATTTCGCAAGGAACTGCGATTTCCTCAGGCCTTTTGGCTATTTCCTTTAGGCATCATCTTCATGTGGTTAGCCAACGCCGTGCGTATCGCCATACTGATTGCAATCGGAGCATCCTTTTCTCCTGAAGTGGCGCTAAAGGGTTTTCATATGCAAGCCGGCTGGATAGCCTTTACCCTAATTGCAATCGCGGCGATTGCTCTGTCGAACCGGATGCAGTTTTTTACCGTTGCCAAGCCCGACTTTCCTGTTATTAGAACCCGCGAACCTCTTGCCGCCGCCCTTCTCGTTCCCTTCTTGGTTCTGTTGGCTGCATCGATGGTAACATCAGCGGTCTCCATCGGCTTTGATCTGCTATATCCCTTGCGCGTTACTGCTGTTGCCATCATGCTTTGCTATTTTCGCAAGGCCTATAATGACCTCGGTTGGAACTGGACTTGGCAAGCACCGGCAATAGGAACTATGGTGTTCATAATCTGGATATTGCTGGAACCGAATGCCGACAGCGACGAGACGGCGTTAGCCCATGGCTTGGCGAAACTTACCGGTGGCTCCGCGGCAGTCTGGCTGGTTTTCCGCGTGCTCGGCTCGGTAGTCATAGCGCCTATAGCTGAGGAACTGGCTTTCCGCGGTTACCTAATCCGAAAACTGATTGCGAAAGACTTCGAAAATGTACCGCTGAGGCAGTTCTCCTGGCTTTCGTTCCTGCTGACTTCCTTACTTTTCGGATTGCTGCATGAGCGTTGGATTGCCGGGACTTTAGCGGGGATGGGTTATGCCTTGGCCCTTTACCGCAGCGGCCAGTTTAGCGACGCTATCATAGCCCACATGACGACTAATGCGCTGATTGCCATTTTCGTTCTGACCCAGGCGAGATGGTCTTTATGGTCATAAGATGGGCGAGTTCTGCTTCAGTTCTGCCGATATGCTTCGGTAGCCATGACCGATAGGCCGGTTCGTTATGAGATGCGTTTATCATCGTAAGGCATACTTTATCTTTTCACTCGTTTGGACTGACAGACTGTTTTTCGATTGGCATCGGCATCTTTTTTCTGGACGGATCGGGTTTTGCACCCCCAACCTGAGCGTTCGGATAGCCCGCCGCAAACGAGAACCATCAAGTCTATCCGCTCGTATCCACACGGTGGCGCGCCACAGGCAATGGCTTATGCATCCCCCCGCATCAACCCCAACAGATCATCGGCCGACATCTTGCCGCTGATATCCGCGCCGTCGAGCAGGCTGTCGGCGAGGTCGCGCTTGTGGCTGTGCAGCGCGACGATTTTTTCCTCGATGGTCTGCTTCGCGATCATCCGGTAGATCGTGACCGGGCGCTGCTGGCCCATCCGATGCGCGCGGTCGGAAGCCTGATCCTCGACCGCCGGATTCCACCACGGGTCCATGTGGATCACATAGTCGGCCGCGGTCAGGTTCAGGCCGACGCCGCCGGCTTTCAGGCTGATCAGGAACAGTTCGCCGTCGCCGCGCTGGAAC
This sequence comes from Methylomicrobium sp. Wu6, assembly GCF_035916875.1. NCBI lineage: Bacteria > Pseudomonadati > Pseudomonadota > Gammaproteobacteria > Methylococcales > Methylococcaceae > Methylomicrobium > Methylomicrobium sp. Wu6. The sequence continues at coordinate 207,983 of NZ_JAXUHN010000094.1, read as the reverse complement.
GCGTCGACGCGCTGCTGGCGCTCCTTCGCCGGCGTCGAGCCGTCCAGGTATTGGTAGGCGATGCCGCGCTGTTCGACATAGTCCTTGATGATCTGCAAATGATCGACGAACTGGCTGAACACCAGCGCCTTGTGTTTGTTGTCGAGCAGTTCCTCGACGATCTCGCCGAAGGCCGCCAGCTTGCTGCTCGGCAGGCTGATCTCGGCGTTGGCCAGGCGGCTGTTGCAGCAACTGCGGCGCAGCTTGGTGATCGCGGCCAGGATTTGCAGATGCTTTTGGCCGGGAGGTCCGTCCGTGCTGGCCAATGCGTTTAAACTTTCGCGGCGGATCGCTTCGTAAAACGCCATTTCGTCCGGGCTGAGTTCGACATAGACCGGAATTTCGGTGCGCGGCGGCAATTCCTGCAAGACCTGGGTCTTGGTGCGGCGCAGGATGAAGGGCTGGATCAGCTTCTTCAATTGCTGACGCGCCTGATGGCTGCGGTCGCGTTCGATCGGCCCCGCAAAACGCTGGTTGAATTGTTCCTGCGAACCCAATAGCCCCGGATTGATGAAGCGGAACAGGTTCCAGAGTTCGCCGAGATGATTTTCCAGGGGCGTTCCGGTCATGATGATGCGGAAATCGCCTTGCAGATTCATCGCGCCTTGCGAGCGGCGGGTCGCGGTGTTTTTGATCGCCTGCGCCTCGTCGAGAATTACCGTTTGAAAACTGATCTTCGCGAGCATCTCGGCGACCTGCTCCTGCTGCAACAGGCCGTAGCTGCAAATCAACAGATCGTAAGGCCCGAGACGGTCCAACTGCCGCTGGCGGTCGCCGCCGCCCAATTGCTGAGGATTCAGCGTCGGCGCGAAGCGGTTCGCCTCGATTTCCCAGTTCATGCATACCGAGGTCGGCGCGACGATCAGCGACGGGCCGTTCGGCGCGCGTTCGACCAAGAGGGCGAGGCCCTGAATCGTTTTGCCGAGTCCCATGTCGTCGGCCAGGCAGGCGCCGACGCCCCACTCGGCCAGCCGGGCCAGCCAGGCGTAACCGTCCATTTGATAATCGCGCAGCTCCGCCTGAAAGGTCGACGGCAGCACCGGCTGAAACTCGCGCGCCGATTTCAGCCGCCGCACCTGCTCCTGCCAATGCTTGTCGGCCTTGAAGGTGCCGCCGTCCTCGCCCCAGTCTTCCAGGGTCAAGGCGGCGAGCGGATTGAGCCTGACTTTCCTGCCGCTGATGTCGGCATAGGCTTTGAGGTCTTCCAGACGGCGGCGGAACGCATCGGTCAAGGCGACGAACTGGCCGTCCCGCAAGCGCAGGAAGCGGCCCTTGCTGTTGCCGAGCAATGCCAGCAATTCCTGCATTTCGATCACCGTCGCATCATTGATCTTCAATTCGCCCTGCAACGCAAACCAGTCGTTGTCGCGCTTGATGTGCATGCTGAAGGCCGAACTGCCGGCCTGGCCGAGCAGCCGGAATTTGACACCCTCCGGCCACTCGACGATCGTCTGCCCTTCCGGCAGCGCCTGTAATTGCAGCAGCAGCTCGAGGCATTGCTCCGGGTCCTCGAGCAGCCATTCGCCGGCCTCGTCCTGCACAGCCTGCGCCAGCGCCGGACAGGCGTCGAAAAGTTCGGCGGCGCGCTGTCTTTCGAGCTTCAGGTCGCGCCTGGCTTGCACACGTCTGCCGTCGATTTCGGCCAGCACGCTTTCGCCGCCCTGCCCCGGTACATAATAGGCGCCGTCGGTCGCAAAAGGCCGTATCAGCAAAGCGGCCTTCAGCCCCTCGCCGAGAGGCAAGAGATGCAGGCGCGGCGTGGCGTCGGCCTTGACCTGTTCGGCCGTGCTGGAACTGCCGCCGATGTCCGACTGCACGGTCAACAGCCCCGAGATGCCGGTCAGGGTCTGCAGCACGCGCTGCTGTGCGGACAACGGCACTTCCAACCCCTTAGGGCCCAGCACCGAATAAATCTTTTGATGTTCGGTGGTGAATTCGACGACTCTGAGACGGGTTGGGGTTTCCTTGCTGATATGGATTTTTTGTTCAACCCCTGGCGCCGGCTGTAACTTGATCCGTATTTTGTCGCTGTTATCCAGCTTGCTGACCCGCAATTCGGCCTCGCCCCTGACCACTTCAACCCTGACCTCGGGCGAATCCGCCCAAAACAGCAACGGATGGCCGACCAGTTCGATCGGCATCCTGCCGCCAAAGTCGAAATAGGTCGCCCCGTACCAGCTGCTGTCGCGGTACTCCTTGATCGTTTTGCACAGCTTCAGATCCTGTTCGCTCAGGTAATCGAAGCTTTCGCGTTCCGCATGCAGGCGCTTCAAGGCCACGGTCCGGCCTTTGCTCCAGCCGCCCTTGGCCTGCTGCCTCTGCTCGCGCGGCTCGATTTTAAGGGTATGACTGGCGTCATGATAGGAGACCAGCCAGATCAACCGGGCCGGTTTGTCCGCGGCCGCTGGCTGCTCGGCGCTTTTGGCGCCCTGCGGCGTGATGTTCAGCAACGCGTCCAGCGCCAGATCCCAGTCTGGACGGCTCTCGAACAACTCGGCCAGCGCGACTGGGCGCTCTGTCAAAAAGCCCGCATCCCAGTTTTTGGCCTCGTAAGGATTGATCTTCGCGAACAGCTTGGCCAGTTCCGCCGCCGGCCAGCGGTAACCGTTATCGTGCAGATGGTGGTACAGGCGTTTGTGATCGGGGGTTACCCTGCTGAAATGTGCCGAGTCGACCCAGAATTTGATGAGCAGCAAAAAGACATGCTGCAATAAACTCGGCCGCACGATCGTCGCTTCCGGGAGACCGTCTTCGGTAAAACCGGAACTGATCTTATACGGGATCGCAATCGAAAGTAATTCGGCGCGCCGCTGCAATTCGCCCTGTTGAAACTGCTGAAACAATGCGAAATAACGGTAAATCTCGGTCCAAAGGCCGTTCGCCTTGACCGCTTGCGCGAGCAGCGTATCCAGTTTCGCCAACTGCTTGCTATCCTTTTCCTTCAATATGGCCAGCGGATAGATCAATCCCGACAGACCGAGAAAATAGGAGGTACGTTTGCCGGTGGTTTTTCTGAGCGCCGCCAGTGCCTGTTCGAACTGGCCGAGCGCCTGCGCGGTATCACCATTCAGAAACGTCAGCGCGGCCGCTACAGCCTGCAACTCCGCTTCCTCGCGGCCACCTATCCAGCCCTGAAGTTCATCCCATTCGCCGCGCAGCAACTGCAATTCCGCGTATGTCCGTGTCGCCAGAGGCAACTTGGTGATGCCCGGCCGCAGCGCGCACTGCCGTAAAAAGTCATCAACGGAAGGATCGGCATGCAGATGCATCAACTGATGCAGGCCAATGTAACCGGCGATGTCGTTATAGATGACCGGATGCCGGTTCTGCAGCCAGCCGGAGTCGAGCGGATTCAAAATCCATAACAGATAGATATCGAACGTGTCCGGCAGGTGTAAGGTATACCGGCCGACTTTCAGACATTCATTCGCCTTCGCGTAATCGCGGCGATGAAACTGCATCCGCGCTTCGCGCAGGCAATCGTCAACCTTGCTGTAACGGTAGTAACCGCCGCGCACCGGCGCATGTTTTTCGATGCTGAGCGCGACTTTTTCGAACGCGCGCTTGTCTTCCGCCAGTTTTCGGGTCAAAAGTTCGATAAATCTCCGGGGGCAGCGGTAAGCGCCTTGTTTGGGGTCTTTCTCGACCAGTCGCAAGGCTTGCAGCGCCTCGAGATAAGGCAAGACTGTAGCGGATTTCGGCTCCCTGCCTTTCTTGTCCTTGAAACCCAGGTAGAACAGACATTTGCCGATCAATGTCGGCGTCGCATAGCCGTAATACACGGCCAGCACATTCATCACGGCTTGTTGTTCGGGAGGAAGTTGTTCGTAATGTGCGAACAGTTCGGCAAGTGGCTCTGGCGTCATCGTATGCGGGTCGTCATGCCGCTGGACAGGCTGCATGTTGATATTTTGGAGAATAGCGATGCAGGAAGGTTCTCCCGCATCGGTTTGAGGGGAATTTATTCAGCCGTGCCGAGGATCTCGGCAGTTCGTGCTTTCCTGAAATTGCGGTCGAAAATGATAGGCTGTTCGGGATGCACCGGCGCATCTTCGGCTTGCCCACCCCGTTGCAGGCCGGCGAAGTCGAAAAGCGCGGCATCGGCAAGCTGCGAAGGAGCAACGTTTTGCAAACTGGTGAAGATCGTTTCGAGACGCCCCGGAAACTGTTTGTCCCAGCCTCTCAGCATCTGCTTCATCGCCTTGCGTTGCAGATTTTCCTGCGAACCGCACAGGTTGCACGGAATGATCGGAAAATCCTTGAAGACGGAGAAACGCTCGATGTCCTTCTCGCGGCAATAGGCGAGCGGCCGGATCACGATGTTTCTCTTATCATCGCTCAAAAGCTTCGGCGGCATCGCTTTCAGTTTGCCGCCGTAGAAAATGTTCAGGAAGAACGTTTCCAGGATGTCGTCGCGGTGATGGCCGAGCGCGATCTTGGTCACCCCGTGCTCTTCGGCAAAACCGTACAGAATGCCGCGCCTGAGCCGCGAGCACAGCCCGCAGGTGGTGGCGCCTTCCGGGATCACCCGCTTGACCACGCTATAGGTGTCGCGCTCGATGATATGGTAAGGCACGCCGATCGATTCGAGGTATTCCGGCAGCACATGCTCCGGAAAACCGGGCTGCTTCTGGTCCAGGTTCACCGCGATGATCTCGAACTCAATCGGCGCGGTCTTTTGCAGATTCAGCAGAATGTCAAGCAGCGTATATGAGTCCTTGCCGCCGGACAGACAGACCATGACCTTGTCGCCGTTCTCGATCATGTTGTAATCGGCGATCGCGTCGCCGACGTTGTGGCGCAGGCGTTTTTGCAGTTTGTTGAATTGGGTGCGGGTTTTCGAGCGGGTATCCGACATGCGCGGCAACTAAAAAGCAGATTAAAGAAAAAGAAGACCTACGCGGGAGGGTTTGCAACCCCGCCCCTCGCGTTATTACCTTGAAAGGTACGAGACTATGCGGACGGGGCAACATGCCCCGTCCGGCCAGAGCAACCTTGCGGCTCTCGTGAAAATGCTTTAGCCGGTGTAGCGTTCGAACACCAGGGTCGCATTCGTGCCGCCGAAACCGAAGCTGTTCGACATGATCGTGTTCAGCGTAACATTGTCCTCGCGCGCGCGTACGATAGGGATACCTTCCGCGCCCGGATCCAGATGGGTGATGTTCGCCGAAGCGCTCAGAAAGTTTTCTTCCATCATCAGCAACGAATAGATCGCTTCATTCACGCCCGCCGCGCCCAAGGCATGGCCCGTCAGCGATTTGGTCGAACTGACCTTCGGCACTTGACCCGCGCCGAATACGGTGCGCAAGGCTTCGAGCTCGCGGGTGTCACCGACCGGCGTGCTGGTGCCGTGCGCGTTGATGTAATCGACTTTGTTACGCACGGTCGCCAGGGCCTGACGCATGCAGCGCACCGCGCCCTCGCCGGACGGTTGCACCATGTCGTAACCGTCGGAGGTCGCGCCGTAACCGGTCAATTCGGCATAAATTTTCGCGCCGCGCGCCTTTGCGTGCTCGAGTTCTTCGATCACCAACACGCCGCCGCCGCCCGAAATAACGAAACCGTCGCGAGTCTCGTCATAGGGACGCGACGCCGCTTCCGGGATTTCGTTATATTTGGACGACAAGGCACCCATCGCATCGAACAGCACCGACATGGTCCAGTGCACTTCCTCGCCGCCGCCGGCGAAGACGATGTCTTGTTTGCCCATTTGGATCAGTTCAGACGCATGACCGATGCAGTGAGCACTGGTCGCGCAGGCGGAGCTGATCGAATAATTGACACCCTTGATCTTGAACGGGGTCGCAAGACAGGCGGTGTTGGTGCTGGACATCGTGCGCGGCACCATGTACGGGCCGACTTTTTTGATGCCTTTTTCGCGCAGAATATCCGCCGCTTCGACCAGATTCGAGGTCGAAGGCCCGCCCGAGCCCATCACCAGGCCGGTTCTCTCATTCGAAATATCGCTTTCCGCCAGGCCGGAATCATCGATCGCCTGTTGCATCGCGATATAGTTGAACGCCGCGCCGTCGCCCATGAAACGTTTGATTTTGCGATCGATATGCGCTTCCAGATCGATCTTGATCGCGCCGTGGATATGGCTACGAAAACCAAGCTCCCGGTAAATGTCCGCAAAGCCGATGCCGGAACGGCCAAGTTTCAACGATTCGACAACCTCATCCCGGTTATTGCCAATACTCGAAACAATCCCCAAACCGGTTACCACAACTCTTTTCATTACCTTAAACCCTAGAAATCTTCTGTAGAAGTAAACAAACCGACACGCAGATCGGTCGCTTCATAAATCTTTTTACCGTCCACTTCCATCGTCGCGTCTGCAATGCCCATCACCAGCTTGCGCAGGATCAACCGTTTCATGTGGATGTGATAAACCACCTTTTTCGCGGTCGGCAGTACCTGCCCGGTAAATTTGACCTCGCCGACGCCGAGCGCGCGCCCTTTGCCAGGGCCACCCATCCAGCAGAGAAAAAAACCGACCAATTGCCACATTGCATCAAGTCCCAAACAGCCCGGCATCACCGGATCGCCCTGAAAATGGCAGTCGAAAAACCATAAATCGGGCTTGATATCAAGCTCGGCGATGATTTCGCCCTTGCCGTACAAGCCGCCTTCATCGGTGATCAGGGTAATGCGATCCATCATCAGCATAGGCGGTAACGGCAATTGTGCATTTTTGGGTCCGTACAGTTCGCCCCTCCCGGACATCAACAACTCCTCGCGCGTTAAGCTATGCTTTTTCTCCATTCGATGTTTACCTTGGCAATTTTTTATGGGGTTAGTTCCACATATTATCCATCAGGCACTAAAAAAAATCAGCTCATTTTTACCCGGACGGAATCGCCGGCATCAGGTCCCTCAACTTCAATGCATTTTTATTGAGCCGTTGTTGATAGATAATCGCATAAGATAAAACCGAGGCTACATATTTCCGGGTTTCCTTGAACGGAATCGTTTCGACCCAAATATCGGCGGGTATCGACCCCGTGCTCGGCAACCATTTCCCCACTCGTGCGGGACCCGCGTTATAAGCCGCCGTTGCTAAAACCATATTGCCATCGAAGCGTATCAGAAGTTTCTTAAAGTAATAAGATCCCAAGCGAATATTCAGATCAGGATCGAACAGGCTATAGTCAGAAGCCAGAGTTTGCTGAATTTCTCTGGCGATCTGCCGGCCGGTTGCCGGCATTACCTGCATCAGTCCCTTCGCGCCGACAGAAGACTCGGCCCGACTGTCGAGCATGCTTTCCTGCCGCATCAAACCGAAGACGACCGCGGAATCGAGATTATGCAGAAAGGCATTGCTCTGCACTTGTTCCAGATAACGGACCGGAAAACGCAAGGCCAGATCATCCCAGTAGTCGGCCTTGACCAAGGTCTTGATCGCGACATGCGGCCAGCCCCAAGACTCTGCCACCTTGGCGGCCTGCGCCAGTCTCTCCTTACTCAATTTACTGACCGCAAACCACCATTGCCGCTCCGCTTCCATGTCGCGATTTAAAGCCCTGAGTTCAAATACAGCCTGAAAATCTTGTTCGGCCGCCAAATCGTTCAGGCCATTCGCGGCCGGCAGCACCGGCTTATCGGTCAGGCGATAGGGTTGCGACACCGCATCGGCGGCCAAAAAGCCATAAAAACTCCGGTCGTTGGCAGCTTGTGAGTACTGCGTACGCGCAGCCTCATTATTTCCGGCGGAAGCCAGTAAGCGCGCCTGCCAATATTGCCAGCGCGCTTCTTTTAGCTCGTCAAGCGTCAGTCCCGACAACGCCGCTGCGATGTGCCCCCAGTTTTGTTCGAACAAAGCCGATCTGACTCGCCACTCCCTGACCTCGCTGTCATTGGCAATCAGACCTGTCAACCTGTCATAGGCCCCGGTTTTTCTTTGAGCGGCCAAGGCCAGCGCCAGTCGACGCTCGATCATTTGTTTAATGCTGTCTTCCAAAGGCAAACCATTTTTTTCGGCATCCCAAAGCAGCACCGCGGCATCCGGGTCCGACTTGGCCATACGCTCAATTCCGTACGCAAATATCCGTGAGGAAAGTTTATCCTTACGCAAACGGATTTTATCTTCCTTGATCAGTTCGGGATTCTTATCGACTTGCAGCCATGACTCAGCAGCGTCGCGGTCTAAACCTTTAATCTGGCGCGCAAGATACTCGGCCAATTGCCGATTGTTTTCCTTTAACGCCATCTCGAAACGCTGCCAAATCATCTCTGGGGTCATCACGGCAGAAATTGATAACGCAGTAAATAACGGCTCGCATTCGCTCGGCTGCGAACTGCCGCTCATCCAGAGGCGCTTGGCATGTATTAAAGCCTGATCTCGGAAGCCGGCTTGGTATTGCGCCCAGTGGTACAGACATTCTAGCGCCACATCGCCGTCGGCCTGATAGTTGTCGATATAGCCCCGCCACTGGCCATGCTCGGCCATGGTTTTGAGCCATTTGCCGCGCAACAGCGAAGCATAGCGCGTATCTTTATAAGCCGTTAGAAATGCGCGGATTTTATCGGTTTGCGTCAGGTCTTTTTTTAACCACTGGTATTGAAGGTAAGGATACAGCGGATACTCGGTTAACGCCCCGGCAAGTGTCTGAAAGGCGGGGGAATTGCCCTGCTCGACCGCTTGTTCGGCCAGCACGAAATCGGCGCGCTCGCGCTGCCAATCGCGAGCCCAAACGGCATCGGACGACAACATCAGGCATAGCGCCAAGAAAATGAATTGCAAAGACTTCATCCTGTTTGAGAAATTAGCTGAAAAATCGGCATAGGCAAGACAACCGGAGATTGGGCAAGCTATGCCGGAACCCGAGGCTCCGCTATAATGGCGCGGAAAATGAAGACTATGACTGAAAACGTGCATACCAAGCCCTCCAAATCCCAGGCAACGCCTTTTGGCTGGGATTATATCTTTCAAATCGCCCGCCAACATAAAAAAGCGCTGATTTATTCGAATATAATTGCGGTTTTGGCGATGGTCGCGAGCGTTCCGGTACCGCTATTCATGCCTCTGCTGGTCGATGAGATCCTGCTGCACAAGCCCGGCCTGATCATCCGAACACTGAACCCTCTCGTGCCGCCTGCCTGGCAGACGCCGATCTTTTATATCACCGCCGTCCTGTTTGCGAGCCTACTGCTCCGGATCATCGCGATCATTTTCAACATTGTCCAGGCCCGAGAGTTTTCCCGCATCGCGAAAGACATCATCTTCCGCATCCGCAAGCATTTGATCGGCCATCTACAAACGATTTCGATGGCTGAATACGAAAGCCTCGGCACCGGCTCGATCGCGACCCATCTGGTCACCGATCTCGACACGATCGACAATTTCATCGGCAACACGATCAGCAAACTCCTGGTCGCCTGCCTGACCATTTTCGGCACCGCAGTGATCCTGCTCTGGATGAACTGGCAACTGGGCCTGTTCATTTTGCTGTTGAACCCCGTTGTTATCTATTTCACACGCGTGGTCGGCGGCAAGGTCAAGGATCTGAAGAGCAAGGAAAACACCGCCTATGGTATCTTTCAGGAAGCGCTGACCGAAACGCTCGAAGCGATTCATCAGATTCGCGCCAGCAACCGCGAAAAACATTATTGCCGGCAACTGATCGAAGCGGCGCTGTATGTGAAGGATTACTCTGCCGCCTATGCCTGGAAAAGCGACGCCGCGAATCGGCTGAGTTTTTTGATTTTTTTGTTCGGCTTCGACGTATTTCGCGCATTGGCGATGCTGATGGTGTTTTATGCAGACCTGACGATAGGCCAGATGCTCGCGGTATTCGGCTATCTCTGGTTCATGATGGCGCCGGTGCAGGAAATTTTGAACATCCAGTATGCGTTTTACGCGGCGAAAGCGGCCTTGGGGCGGATCAACAAACTGAAAGCGCTGAAGCAAGAACCGCATTACCCGCATCTTGAAAATCCGTTTCTGGATAAAAAAACAGTCGCGATCCGCATCGATGATCTGCATTTTAGCTACGGCGAGGAAAAAGTGCTGAACGGCATCAATCTGACGATCAACGCTGGCGATAAAGTCGCCTTGGTCGGCGCGAGCGGCGGCGGCAAATCGACCCTGATCCAGACCTTGATCGGCCTGTATCCGGCCGAAAGTGGCACGATTTATTTCGATGACGCGCCGATGGAACGGATCGGACTGGAGGTAGTCAGAGAAAATGTGGTCACCGTTTTGCAGCAACCGATTTTGTTCAACGACACGATACGCGCGAATCTAACCTTGGGTCGAACCGCAACCAGTAAAGAATTATGGAATGCGCTGGCGACCGCGCAACTCGACGACATTGTGAAGGATTTGCCGACCGGTCTGGACACAGTCGTCGGCCGTCACGGCATGCGTCTGTCCGGGGGCCAGAGACAGCGCCTCGCAATCGCGCGGATGATCGTCGCGAAACCGAAAGTCGTGATACTCGACGAAGCGACCTCCGCGCTCGACAGCGAAACCGAACATAATCTGCATCAGGCGCTGGCCGAGTTCTTAAAAGGTTTAACCACGATTATCATCGCGCACCGGCTCAGCGCGGTCAAACAAGCCGATCATGTCTATGTGTTTGAGGAAGGTAAAATCTGCGAACAGGGGCGGCATGAAACGCTGATCGCGCAAAAGGGGCTTTATGCGAAACTGTACGGGGAATATCAATAACAGCAGGTTCAAGGTGCAATGGAATAAGTTTGCACGAATACAAAAAATTATAACGATAACAATAAACCATGCCAGAAATATATGACCTGCATTGCCATTCCACCGCCTCCGACGGCGCCCTCTCTCCCGCCGCGTTGGTCGAACGCGCGCACCAGCAAGGCGTGACCGCGCTCGCGCTGACCGATCACGATACCACCGCGGGGCTCGACGAAGCGAAACGCTCGGCGGACGCCGCCGGCATCCGCTTCATTTCCGGCATCGAACTCTCCAGTCACTGGCAAAGCAAATGCTTGCATATCGTTGGACTCGGCATCGATCCCGCCTATGTCCCGCTTGCCGAAGCGACGCATAATCTCCGCAATACGCGCCTGCAACGCGCCGAACAGATTGCACTGAAACTCGAGAAAAAACGCATTCCGGGAGCCTTGGCAGCAGTCAAAAAAATGGCCGGCGACAGCATGATCACGCGCACTCATTTCGCCGATTTTCTGCTCTCGCAAGGCCACGTGCTTAGCCAGCAGGAAGCGTTCGACCGCTACCTTGCGAAAGGCAAACCGGCCTATGTCTCAACCCCCTGGGCGGACATGAGCGTCGCTATCGACTGGATTATAAAATCCGGCGGCGTCGCGGTGCTCGCGCATCCGTTACGCTACCAATTGACCGCCAGTTGGCTCAGACGTCTGCTGAATGCTTTCAAGGAAGCTGGCGGCCAAGCGGTCGAAATCGTAACCGGACGCTATAATGCCGAAGAAATCAAAAATATGGCCGATTATGCGAAGCGTTTCGGCCTGGCGGGATCGGCTGGATCGGACTTTCATAGTCCGGCCAATCAATATGTCGAACTGGGCCGGCTTGCGCCGCTACCCCCGGAAATCCAACCGGTTTGGGACCTGCTTACATCGTGACAGCCACGCCCGTTCGACGAAAACAGGCAATAAAAGCTAATACGACTATTTATAAAATAAAGCCACGGCCGGCAAAAACCACAAGCTAACCAGGAAATACGCAATAACCGACGCCAGTATCCTCGATTCCGAGACACTGGATCAGTTATTGGACATCGGCAACTCCAGCTGTTCCGCCTGGGCCGACAGCGCCTATCTCTCCGAGAACACCGAAACGGACTTAAGAAGCCAAAGGCTACCACACGCAAGGATGCCCGCGGCAAACAGCAGACTGCATGTAAAAAGCAAGGCAACAAGACCCGTTCCAAAACCCGCTGGCGGAGCGGGCACATGTTTGCCTATACGGTTCAAAGTGGCTGCAAGGCTGTGTGCTGTATCAATCTCGCCCGCGCCGAAGTATGCATCGGCGTCATTAACTTGATCTACAACATGCTGCTTTTTGCACCCTCCGCAGAATATCGGCGTCTTGAAGACGGGGAACAGGGCGAAAGACTCCTTCAAAACAACACGGGAAAACATAAATTTATGCCAAAATGCGGGTTTTGATGGCGCCAAATGGCTGGAATTTCGGGTTTTTGTATTTTTAGAGATTCTCTTAACGCATTAACGTTAAAAAAACTAGGGTTATAAATGTTGACTATTTTAATGGGTTAAGATTAAAATCGGGTGACACTACTATTTTTTTGTAAGGATTAATGTTGTGCGCTTGACTACCAAAGGCCGCTATGCGGTCACCGCGATGCTTGATCTTGCTTTTCACAGCCAAAAGACCCCTGTTACATTGACCGACATCGCGACTCGGCAAACCATTTCGCTGTCTTATCTAGAACAATTATTTGCCCGCCTGCGCCGCGCCGGTATGGTCAAGGGCGTGCGCGGCCCCGGCGGCGGTTATACGCTGGCCGGCCAAACCTCATCGATCAATATTGCGGACATCATTGCCGCGGTCGATGAACAAATCGATGCGACCAAATGCGGCGGCGAAGCCAATTGCCAAAATCACAAGGCCTGCCTGACGCACGACTTATGGATGGGCCTCAGCGACCAAATCCGCGACTATCTAAAAGGCATTACGCTGGCCGATCTCCTGGAAAAACATCATGTGCAGGAAATCGCCCGGAGGCAGGAACAGGACGCCCAGCGCGTGATCGAGTTCCATCACCAAACAGGAATCAGCGCCTACCCTAAATGATCTATCTGGATCATAACGCGACCACCCCGATAGATGATCGGGTGCTCGAAGCGATGCTGCCCTATCTGAAAAGCTTTTACGGCAATGCATCCGGGCTGTACCGACTCGGCAGGCTTGCAAGAAGCGCTGTCGATACGGCACGCAATCAAGTCGCGGAACTGGTCGGCGCCTCGGCAAGCCAGGTAATTTTTACCAGCGGCGGCACCGAAGCGAATAACCAGGCCCTAGCGAATCTCGAACCGGCGGCCGGCCTTGCGGTGTCGGCGATCGAACATCCGTCCATCCTCGAACCGACCGAGCGCTTGCGGCAACAAGGCCATCCCGTGTCGATCATCGGCGTCGATCAACACGGATTGATCCGGCAAGAAGCCATCGACGAGATCATCCGCGATCCAAAAACGGCCTGGGTTTCAATCATGCTCGCGAATAATGAAACCGGCGTGATTCAGGATGTTACGCGCCATGCCGGACAATTGAAAGACCACAATATTTCGCTGCATACCGACGCGGTGCAGGCGGCCGGCAAGATCCCGATCGATTTCAAAAGATTGGGCGTGCAATTGCTGTCGCTGTCCAGCCACAAGATTTATGGCCCGAAGGGTGCCGGCGCGCTGGTTTTCGAGAAAGGCGTCAGACTCTCGCCGCTGCTGCTCGGCGGCGGACAGGAACAAGGCTATCGGGCCGGCACCGAGAACGTCGCCGCGATCGTCGGTTTCGGCAAGGCGGCGGAACTTGCAAAGTCCGAACTTGACCAACGCAATGAACGTCTTTCACTTTTAAACACCCATCTGGAAGATGGGCTCCGGTCGATTCCGGGCTTGACCATTTTTTCCGAAGCAGCCCCCCGATTGCCTAATACGGTACAGTTCGGCCTGCCGAATAGCGACGGCGAAATGCTGCTGATGAAACTCGATCAGCAGGGCATTGCGGTATCCAGCGGCTCTGCCTGCGCCAGCGGCGGCAGGGAGCCGAGTTATGTGTTGACTGCAATGGGCGTCGATCCGGTATTGGCCCAAAGCGCGCTTCGGATCAGCCTCGGAACAGCCAATACCCCTGACCAGATAACCCAATTTATCAAACTGTTAAAAGCCCTGGTTTGCCAGGAAGGATGAAAAAACTTATGTCAGTCATGCTCACCGAGAAAGCCGCCAAGCAGATCAAGAAACAGCTCGAAAAACGCGGCAAAGGCATCGGCCTGAAAATCGGCGTCAAAAAATCGGGCTGCTCGGGCTATGCTTATGCGCTCGACTATGCCGATCAGCTTGAGGATAATGAAACGGTGTTTGAGGAATACGGCGTCAAACTGATCGTCAAGCAGGCCGACCTACCCTACATCGACGGCATGGAACTCGATTACCGCCGCGAAGGCATCAACGAGGCGTTTCAATTCAACAATCCGAATGTGAAGGCGACCTGCGGCTGCGGCGAAAGCTTTAGCGTATAAATTAAAAATAAACCCTTTGGCTTTTCATTAACTCAACACCGCACCGAATTCAACAACGCGGTCAGTTCTTCGTCATGAATTGGCTTGGTCAGATAGGCATCGAAACCGGCCGCCAAGGCTTCATTGATGCGGCCTTCGTCGGCATAAGCGCTGACCGCGACCATTTTGAGGGCCTTGTCCCGACGTCTGACGATCGTCAATAATTCGAGACCGGTCATCACCGGCATATTCAAATCGAACAGCGCCAGTCGGTAATGGTTCTTTTCGAGAAACGCCAGCGCTTCCCTGCCGTTGGTAGCCGAATCGACGCTGCAACCTTCAAGCTCGAGCAAATTGGCCAGCAGCAAAAGGTTGATTTGATTATCGTCCGCGATCAGCACCCGCAACGGCCCGTCAATCGGCGGCCTCGCACTGTTGTCAGTCAACCCCGCTAACGGCTCATCTGCAACGATCGGCAACGGCAGCGACACCGAAAATCGGCTGCCCGAGCCGGGCTTACTCGTCACACTGATGGCGCCGCCCATGATATGGATCAATTCGCGGGTAATCGCCAACCCCAAGCCCAGGCCGGGCCGGATGAATTCATCCTCGTTCAGTTGCGTGAAGGGTGTGAAGATAGCATCCAAATCCTGTTCGGCAATCCCACAGCCGGTATCCTCGATTGTGATACACCAATGCCCGTCGACATAACCCGATGTCAGCGCCACCCTACCATTCTCGGTGTATTTGATCGCGTTATCGAGTAGATTGACGATCACCTGGCGAATGCGTTTTTGATCGCCTAACAACAACCGCGGGATCGCCAACACCTGCACATCGAGTTCAAGCCGCTTGGACTCGGCGTCCAATCGGCAAATATCGATGATATTTTTCAATAATTTATGGCTATCGAAGACTTTGACGTCGGTCCTGATTTTGTTCGATTCGATCGATGCAATGTCCAAAATGCCGGTAATCAACTCCAACAAATGGTTGCTGCATTGCTTGATCGTATTGATTTGCTCGTAATCTTCTTTCTGAAAAATGCGCTTCTTCAGCAAAAGTTGTGAGAAACCAAGTATCGCATTCAACGGCGTGCGCAACTCATGACTGATATTTGCCAGAAATCGGCTTTTTGAATCATTCGCCGCTTCCGCAGCGATTTTAGCCTTGAGCAACTCTTTGGTACGCTCCCTGATGACGGTCTCGGTCCGAAAATAGCGCCCGGTCAGCATCAGCAGACCGACGCCCAACAGACTGGTAAACAGCAAGCCACTGACCAATACCCACCAAATCGGCCAAGGCAACTGCGAATTTTCCCTGCCTTGATAGAAAGACAACAGCCAACGCTGCCCACCAGCTTCCGTCGCATACTGTCTAACGGCTTCGGTTTGCGGAAAACCGGCCGGCTGATTCGAATAAATCAAGTTATATGGCCCGGCCGCCCCTTTTTCCAGGACGATCGTCAGTAAACAGCCGGTATTTTTCAGTGCCTGTGTCGAAAAATGCACCAGATCGGCAATCGAAAACGAAGCCGATACCCATCCCCTAAGGCTCTTGCGGCTATTCGATTCGTGAGTGAAAACCGGGGAAAACACAATTGCCTGACCGTATTCGATCGTAAAATCAACGTCTTCCGCACTGATCCGGCGGCTTTTGAGCATATTTTTTTGATAGCTCGACAGGACGCCCTGCATAGACACATCTTTCTTCGAGGATTCGTTCAATACCGAGATAAATTCCAGCTTTATGCCGCCGTCTTTCGCAACAGTGATCCAACTGCTCGACTTGATTTCAGGAAACATCCCCAGCGTTTGTCGGGTAAACAACTCGAATTCTTGTTGCTCAACCCGGCGGGAGCCATAAAAAAAATTGCGCACCGTATAGATCGCATGCATGTCGCCCTGCAGCCGATTGATAATGGCTTGAGACAAAGTAACGGTTCGATCGTCGAATTCCTGGCGTCGCCGCTCCGCTTCGAGTTGCCGGACATGGAAATACAGGAAGATCACCAGCACAAACGTCGTCATCAGCGGCAAACCGACCGAATACCGGCGTTCGCCCCAAACCGCCCTGGGCTCGGCATAGGCGATCAGTATGACCGGGGTAAACACCAGCACGCCCATCATATCGTCTATCCACCACGGAAACCAATACGAGAATATTTCCGCAGCACCGATCATGCCTGCCTGTTGCAGCGCAATGACGCCCATGGTTGGCGTAATCAAACAGCTCAACGGCCCGCCGATCAGCATGAACAGTATGATGCTGCGATCTTCGATCAAAGGATTCGGAAAGCCCACAAACCTCTGGATCAGCACGCAACCCAGCACCGCCGATAGCGTCGCGGCCACCGCATTCACCGCATGAATCGCAACCATCGACGCATCGATGCTGAACCCATAGGCATAGGCGCTGATTGCAAAACTACCGAGAAACACGCCCGGCCATAGGCGATTGCCGAGCAACAGCAATGCCGCCTGAGCGATGCCGGAAGAGGGCCCTAAAACGCCTGCCTGGTTGGACATCACGGTCAGCAGTTGGCCCAGGATGCCGAAACCAAAACAAACGAGCGCCAGAACGATCACTATGAACAGATAATTCAACACGCGCATAGGGAATAAATCGCTCATCAATTACAGTCCTAGCCATAGTTCATCAATCCGGCACTCATTTTATCACCGTTGCGCGCGATCGATTTGAAAGCGCCCGCCTGATTTTTTTATGATCATCAACTTATCGTTCGGTCTGCAGATGCGCTCCGTGTGGTCCTGATTACATTACTCTTTCTATTTTTGTGGACACATGTTTGCAGCTGGCGGCCAGCCTCTATCAACGCCGCCCTAGAGGTCGATTCGACGAGCCGCACCGCCCGCCGTTTGCGGAATTATAGCCAGAACCAGCCGGCCGAAGCCCCAACACGGCCGCCATTGGCTATGTCATCGACAGCATGGTAATTCTGCACGCCGGAGAAATGATTCTCTTCAACTGCTTGGTCTGATCGGCACAAATCTTCTTGTAATCGATGCCCCTCCCCCTGCCCAGCGAATTGACGGCGATGACAGGCAAACCGAAGCCCTGCCGCAGACCGATTTGCCGCTCGCAAAAAAATAATAATCTGCGATTCATGAGTACGACCGAAATGGTGGGGGCTTTATGTACAAACCAGCGGCAGCGCCGAGCATACGCATTCCCGCACCGAAAAAGGCTCACGCGTGCAACGAATGTTGCATACCGAGCCATTGACGCGAATGACTGGTCGATCGCCGCTACGGCGAATTCATCGGTGTTGATATTCGAAGAACGGAAGAGATTACCGATTGCCGCCCGGCAATTAGTAATGAGGAGAAGCGAAAAAATCCGAAAGCTGAGCGCCGAGCGATTGTCAGGGTGCGCCTTAAACGCGCCCTGACCGATACGCGGGTTATTGATGCTCTTTAATTAAACGATTTGCCGGGCGTACCTGGCAAACGCGGCATCGTTTGCTTCGGGAACTCACCGGTAAGCGCGTTCAGAAAAGCAACGATATCTTCAATATCTTTTCTTTCCAGATCCTTGTTCAATTGCAGTTTGGCCATCACCTTAACGGCCTGATCCAACGATTTGACCGAACCATTATGGAAATAAGGCGCTGTCAACGCCACGTTACGCAATGTCGGCACTTTGAACAGATGCTCATCGGCCGGATTCTTCGAGACTTCGGCGACGCCCTTGTCTTTCGAGAAATGATATTGGGCTTCGAAATAGCCGTTTTCAAACACTGGGAATTTCTGGAACGAACCGCCGCCGTTGAATGCGGGCCCGCTGTGACAACTGGTGCACCCCAGTTCGGCCGCTTTATTCAAACCACGCACTTGCTGCTCGGTCAAGGCCGACTGATCGCCGCCGACATATTTATCATAAGCGCTGTTCGGCGTAATCAGCGTTCTTTCATAAGCAGCGATCGCTTTGGTCGCAGTGTCCTTAGAAATTTCTCCTCCCGGAAACGCTTCATCAAAAGCCTTCTGATAACCCTCTATCGTTTTCAAGCGCGCGACCACATCGTCCCAGCTCTTCATACCCATCTCGATCGGATTGGTGACAGGGCCTGCCGCCTGATCTTCCAGACTGGCCGCCCGGCCGTCCCAGAACTGTACTTTGTTGAATGCCGAATTCCAGACAGTCGGCGCGCTGCGGCCGCCGGTTTGGCCGTTCACGCCCATCGAATTTGGCCGGTTGTCTTCGCCGCCCAGCATCGTGTTATGGCAGGAGGCGCAAGACACGGTGCCCGTCGATGACAAACGCGGGTCATGATAGAGCATTTTGCCCAATTCGACTTTGGCTTCGCTAGTGGGATTGTCGGCCGGCGCGGGAGCTTCGGTCGGCAAAGTTTCGAGCGCCCAAGCCACTGAAACAGAACTCGCTAAAGCCAGCGCTGTCGCCAGCGCACGAAATTTAAACATATGATCCTCCTAAGTTGTTGTAGTTATTTTGTATAGCAAGACTTCATTGCTGTTGATCTTGAAAAAACATAGCGTTAAAGCCGGAACGCGAGGCGTAGGCGCAAACCGTCGAACGAAGTCAGCCATCCTGTTAAATATAACTCTATCGCCAATTGTAAGCAACGCTTCATTGACTCGGCCGGTATTCATTTCTGCGTAAAACCGCACTCGGCTCCATTCAGCCGCTATTTTGGCCTCAGCAAATCAGACTGCCAGATCATGGAGATGTAAACGACCGCCGAGCCACTTGCACATGAGTTATGAGCTTACTGGCTGTAATCGAGTTAATCGCCTAAAGTGGTGATTGGATAGCCGTAGAAAAGCAAAAAAAATGCCGGGCCAAACGGATTGGCCCGGCATTCCTTTCTTCTAAATCAGAAGTTAGCGTGATTATTTAGGTGCCGCTTCTGGCGCTGGAGCGGGAGCTGCCGCACCCGGAGCACCCGCCTCGCCCTGGGCACCCGCCGCGCCCGGAGCACCGGCCGCACCCGGGGCACCCGCTTCGCCCTGGGCACCCGCCGCACCCGGAGCACCGGCCTCGCCCTGAGCACCCGCCGCTGCAGGCTGAGATGTGCCTTCTGCCGCTTTGTCTTCAGACTTTTGGCAGCCTGCCAACAACGCCAGACTAACGATACCTGCTGCAATGATTTTCAAAGTTTTCATACTTGATATCCTAGGAAGTTATATTTTTATAAATCGCTACCCCTTTCCAGGGTCATAGCGTGCGATAACATACCAAATCCATAACGGCATTACTAGAACCTTTAGAGATAAAGTGTATCTGTCGCAACCTCAAGCGAAGCAAAAATTAAGTTCAAACCATGACAAAGAAAAAACGACCGTTTGCAACTCAGGCGGGCAGAAAAGCATTCACACCCGCCCTTGCCAATGCCCCGTATCTTACAGCTTCGCCAACACCTCGGCTACGGTCCCTCCCATCGAAGCCGGCGTCGGACAGATCGTGACGCCGAGTTCCTTCAGTATTGCAACCTTTTCGGCCGCGCCTTCGCCCGCCGAGGAAATGATCGCGCCGGCATGACCCATGCGGCGGCCTTCCGGCGCAGTAAGTCCTGCGATGTAAGCAACGACTGGCTTAGTCATGTGTTCTTTCGCGAACAGGCCGGCTTCGACCTCCTGCGGGCCGCCAATTTCACCGATCATCAGCACGACTTGCGTTTCGGGATCTTGCTCGAATTGTTCGAGTATGTCGCGGTGCGAGCTACCGTTGATCGGGTCGCCACCGATGCCGACCGATGTCGAAACGCCGATACCGAGACGTTTCATCTGGTCGGCGGCTTCATAGCCGAGCGTTCCTGAACGGCCGACGATGCCGACATTGCCTTGTTTATAAATATGTCCCGGCATGATACCCAGCATCGAACGACCCGGGCTGATCGTGCCGGCGCAATTCGGGCCGGTCAGAATCATACGTTTGTCTTTCGGAAAACGGCGCAAAAAATTCTTGACCGTCATCATGTCCTGAGTCGGAATACCATCGGTAATGGCGACGCAATACCGGATGCCCGCATCGGCGGCTTCCATGATCGAATCGGCAGCAAAGGCCGGCGGCACGAACACGATACTGGCTTCCGCATCGGCTTTTTGTACCGCTTCCTTAACCGTGTTGAATACCGGCAGGCCCAGATGGGTTTGACCGCCTTTGCCGGGCGTGACGCCGCCGACGACATTGGAGCCGTATTTGATCATGTCCTCGGCATGAAACGAACCGATCTTGCCGGTAAAGCCCTGAACGATGATGCGTGTGTTTTCGTCGATAAAAATTGCCATCTTGATTCCTTAACAACCTTCTGTAGCGTGCGCTGCTTTCGCGACGACCTGATTACGCGCCTGCACCGCTTTTTCGGCCGCCTCGGCCAGGGTATCGGCGGTAATGATCGGCAGACCGCTTTCTTTGATGATGCGCTGACCTTCCTCGACGTTGGTGCCGGACAGACGCACGATCAAAGGAATTTGCATGTCGATTTTTTTTACCGCGTGCACGACGCCCTCGGCGATCCAGTCGCAGCGATTGATGCCGGCGAAAATATTGACCAGCATTGCCTTCACGTTCTTGTCGGCCAACACCAAGCGGAAGGCTTTTTCGGTACGCTCTGCCGAGGCGCCGCCGCCGACGTCGAGAAAGTTCGCTGGTTCCCCGCCTGCCAGTTTGATCATGTCCATCGTCGCCATCGCGAGGCCAGCGCCGTTGATCATGCAGCCGATATCGCCGTCGAGGCCGACATAGCTGAGGCCTCGGTCGGCGGCGGCCATTTCGCGCGGGTCTTCCTGGGTTTTATCGCGCAACTCGGAAATTTTCGGCCGACGGAACAAGGCGTTGTCGTCGAAGCCCATCTTCGCGTCCAAGGCGACCAACTCGTTGCTGCGGGTAATTACCAGCGGGTTGATTTCGAGCATGCTGCAATCGAGCTCACGGAGTGCCTTATAGCAGCCTTTGATCGTCTTGACCGCGTGGCTGATGATTTCTGAGTCGAGACCCAACGCGAAAGCCATTTCGCGCGCCTGATAGTCGAGCAGGCCGACCGCCGGTTCTATGTAAATCTTGGTGATCGCTTCCGGCCGGGTCTTCGCCAGCTCCTCGATATCCATCCCGCCCTCGGCGGAACCGATCATCACGATCCGCTCGGCGCTGCGATCGACCAGCAGGCAAAAATACAATTCTTTCGCGATCTCGGTGCCCGCTTCGATATAAAGGCGGTTGCAGACCTTGCCGGCTGGGCCTGTCTGATGCGTTCGCAGCCGTTTGCCGAGCAGGCTATCGGCGGCCGCTTCAACTTCGTCGTGAGTCTTGCAGATCTTGATACCGCCGGCCTTGCCGCGCGCGCCGGAATGAATCTGCGCCTTGACCACCCACAGATGGCCGCCGATTTCGCGGGCACGCTGGACAGCGTCTTCCGGGCTGTAGGCCAGACCGCCCTCGGCGATCTTTACGCCATAGCCCTGTAAAATTTCTTTCGCCTGATACTCATGAATATCCACGACTCTTGCCTCTCCGCTATCAGTTATTATTTAGTTTTCGCGGCAATCGCTTCGGCCGCTCTGACGATATTGTTCGCCATTTTTTCGGAAGCCGCATCGATCAGGCGACCGTCCAGCGAGGCCGCGCCTTTGCCTTGCGCCGCCGCTTCCTGCATGGCAATCAGAATGCGCTTGGCTTTTTCGACTTCGGCGGCCGGCGGCGTAAACACCTCATTGGCCAATTCGATTTGCGACGGATGAATCGCCCATTTGCCTTCGCAGCCGAGCGCGGCGGCGCGCCGTGCGGCCTGTTTGTAACCTTCCGGATCTTTCAGATCGCCGAACGGTCCGTCGATCGGACGCAAGCCGTAAGCGCGGCAGGCCACGGTCATACGACTGATCGCCGCGTGCCACTGGTCGCCCGGATAGTCTGGATTCAGACCGCCGATATTGACGGTCCGCGCACGGTTGCTGGCCGCATAATCGGCGACGCCGAAATGCAACGCTTCGAGACGGCCGCTGGCGCCCTGTCTTGCGATGTCCTCGACATTGGCCATGCCCAGCGCAGTTTCGATCAACGCTTCGATGCCGATCTTGTTTTTCAGGCCCTGCTGCATTTCAAGCTGATTCAGCATCGCCTCGACCATGTACACATCGCCGTAAACGCCGACCTTAGGAATCAGAATCGTGTCGATTTTGGCGCCGGCCTGTTCGACCAGATCGACCACGTCGCGCACCATATATTGGGTGTCCAGACCGTTGATCCGCACGGACAAGGTAATGCCGTGGCCCTTCCAGTCCAAATCGTTGATCGCTTCGATGATGTTTTTGCGCGCCTGTAATTTGTCGTCGGGCGCCACCGCATCTTCGAGGTCGAGAAAAATGAAGTCCACACCGCTTTTCAAGGCTTTTTCGAACATGCCGGGATTCGATCCGGGAACTGCTAGTTCACAGCGCTGAATGCGCTGCACCGACGCCGTGTATAAAGTGTGACTCATTGTTGACTACCTGCCTATTGTTCGTACTGTAATTAAGATAAATCCGCCATTGTACTTTCGGAGATTTCAAAGTCAATGATTACCGCGTTTGTTTAGCGGTTACAGGGCGTGGGCGTCAGTGGCAGGGCTTTGCTCCGGCTATTGCCGATTGCAGCCCAGTATGTCATCATTGGCGGTTTTTGAATTTTGGCGCATTGAGTGCCCAACCCCGTTTTTATAACGTTTAACTACCCTGACGAGGCAAATCCATGGCTGGTCGCAACCACCTTTATATTCCTGGCCCTACCAACGTTCCTCATGAAGTTTTAAGCGCGATGCACGCGCCGATGGAAGACCACCGTTCGCCCAAATTCCCGACGCTGTTCAAGCCATTGCTCGAAGACATGAAAAAAGTCTTCCGCACCGAAAAAGGACAATGCTTCATTTTTCCCGCGACCGGCACCGCCGGCTGGGAAGTCGCGTTGACCAACACGCTGAATCCGGGCGACAAAGTGATCATTTACCGCTTCGGCCAATTCAGCCACCTGTGGGCCGAAATGGCGAAACGCTTAGGGTTCGATGTCGAAATCCATCAGGAAACCTGGGGCAAGGGCATTCCGCTGGACAAGTTGGAAGCGCGCCTGAAGGAAGACAAAAATCACGAAATCAAGGCGGTGTTGACGACCCACAACGAAACCGCGACCGGCGTGACCAGCGACATCGCCGGCGTCCGCAAAGCCATGGATGCGGCAGGCCACCCTGCGCTACTGTTCGTAGACGGCGTCAGCTCGATCGCCAGCCTGGATTTCCGGATGGACGACTGGGGCGTCGACGGCGCGATCAGCGGCTCGCAAAAAGGCTTCATGCTGCCGGCCGGCGGCGCGTTTCTGTGCTTCAGCCAAAAAGCATTGAACGCGACCGAAACCAGCAAATATCCGCGCTGCTTCCTGGATCTGCGTGATCAGATGAACCAGAACAAGGACGGCTACACGCCTTATACCCCGGCTCTGCCGATTCTGTACGGCTTGCGCAAGGCGCTGGATCTGTTGCTCGAAGAAGGTATGGACAATGTTTATGCCCGTCACCACCGTCTCGCCGAAGGCACTCGCCAGGCCATTGCGGCCTGGGGCCTGAAACTGTGCGCGCACCCCGGCTTCGAGTCCGATACCGTCTCGGCAGTCGTCGTGCCTGAAGACAAGGATGCCCGCGAAGTGATCAGCGTCGC
Organism: Methylomicrobium sp. Wu6; assembly: GCF_035916875.1. Lineage (NCBI taxonomy): Bacteria > Pseudomonadati > Pseudomonadota > Gammaproteobacteria > Methylococcales > Methylococcaceae > Methylomicrobium > Methylomicrobium sp. Wu6. Next base: position 184,093 of record NZ_JAXUHN010000094.1, on the reverse strand, counting down.
GTTCAAAAAATACAACATTTCGCTCGGTGCGGGCCTGTCCGAATTGTCTGGCAAGGTATTCCGCATCGGCCATGTCGGCGACATGAACGATGTGTCGATGCTCGGCGCGTTCGCCGGCGTCGAAATGGCGATGCTGGATTGTGGCTTCGACATCAAGCCGGGCAGCGGCGTTGGGGCGGCAGTCGAATATTACCGTTCCACCGCGAAGTAAAAACGATAAGCCGGGTTGTGTGCCCCAACCCGGCTTTATAGGTGATTGACCTATGTTGAGATGATGCCATGAGCAAACCCAAAGTCGTCGTGACCCGCAGATGGCCCTCGGAAGTCGAGGCGAAATTGAAAGAATTGTACGACGTCACGCTGAATGAAACAGACGTGCCGATGACCGCCGACGCATTGAAAGGGGCGCTGCAAAATGCCGATGCGCTGCTGCCGACCGTCACCGATCCGATCACCGCCGATATTCTGCGCGTCCCGAACAAGCGCGCCCGGATCATCGGCAATTTCGGGGTCGGCTATAACAATATCGACATCGCCGCCGCAAAGGAACAAGGGTTGGTCGTGACCAACACGCCTGGCGTCCTGACCGACTGCACCGCCGATATTGCCATGCTGCTGCTGTTGATGTCGGCCCGCCGCGCCTCCGAAGGCGATCACCTGGTGCGTAGCGGCCAATGGGCCGGCTGGGGACCGACGCACTTGCTCGGCCAAAAAGTCACCGGCAAGACGCTCGGATTGATCGGCTTCGGCCGGATTGCGCAAGCGGTCGCAAAAAAGGCGCATCATGGTTTTGGAATGAAAATCCTATTTTATACACCACGCAATCCGCCGGCACAGGAAGTTATCGACGACGTTCAGGCCAGCCGCTGCGCGACAATCGAGGAACTATTGAGCAAATCTGATTTTGTTTCATTGCATTGTCCTGGCAGCGCTGAAAACCGGCATCTGATCAATGAAGAGCGTTTAAAGCTGATGCGTCCGGCCGGACACTTGATCAATACCGCGCGCGGCGATGTGGTTGACAATCGGGCCTTGTGCAAGGCATTGAAGGAACGCTGGATCACCGGAGCGGGCCTGGATGTTTACGAGGGCGAGCCAAATGTCTACCCAGGCTTCCTGGAACTCGACAACGTGGCCCTGCTGCCGCATCTTGGCAGTGCGACGGTGGAAACCCGCGTCGCGATGGGCAACCGGGTGCTGGAAAATATCGCGGCGTTTTTTGCGGGGCAGGAACCACGCGATCGGGTTGTATAATTTTAAAACTCTTTCAAGATTACGGTAATGTCGGGTTACGCTACGCTAACCCGACTTTTTGATCAATTCGGCAGATTTATAGCAAATGCCGGATCGCGTCCCGTTCTTCCTTCAACTCAGTCTCGGTCAGCCGCATCTTTTGCATGCTGAATTCATTGATATTTAGCCCTTTCACGATACTGACCTCGCCATGGGTGACGGTTACCGGAAAGGAATACATCAGATCCCTTTCGATCGCATAACTGCCATCGGAGAGGATGCCCATGCTGACCCAGTCGCCATCCGGCGTATCCAGGGCCCAATCACGCATATGATCGATGGCGGCATTGGCCGCGGAAGCCGCGCTCGACAAGCCGCGCGCCTTGATCACCGCCGCGCCGCGCTGCTGCACGGTCGGAATGAAATCATCGATGAACCAGTGGCGTTCGACCAAGGACAGCGCATCCTGGCCTTTGACTTTCGCGTGATGCAAATCGGGATATTGAGTGGTCGAATGATTGCCCCAAATCGTCATGTTCTTCACGTCGGTCGCCAACACGCCACATTTATCTGCGAGCAGACTGATCGAGCGATTGTGATCCAACCGGGTCATCGACGAAAAATTTTCAGGCCCAAGGTCCGGCGCGTTTTTCAGCGCAATCAGCGCATTCGTATTGGCTGGATTGCCGGTTACCAGGACTTTCACCTTGCGGCTCGCGACATCGCTCAAGGCCCTGCCCTGCACCGAAAATATCTCCGCATTCACTTCCAACAAATCCTTACGCTCCATACCCGGTCCCCGAGGGCGCGCGCCGACCAGAAACACATAATCGGCGTTTCTAAACGCAACACGCGGGTCGTCGGACGTTTCGACGCGGTGCAGCAAGGGACTGGCGCAATCCTGCAATTCCATTACCACGCCGTCCAAAACGCGCATCGCCTGAGGAATTTCGAGCAAGTGCAGAATGATCGGCTGATCGGGACCCAGTAATGAGCCCGAAGCCAGGCGGAACAACAGAGAATAGCTAATTTGTCCGGCAGCGCCCGAAACCGCGATATGAACGGGTGTTTTCATTTGTTATCCCTAATGATTAAATTTGTAAGTGTATTATTCGATAACGCTTGATTTGGAAAACATCATCGCTCGCGGCAAATAACCACTGCGGGAAGCCTGAGCATTCACGCCATTCGCATCATCATCGAGCCCTGTCTGCCTACGGTTAATGATAACGTCAAGCCCTCACGCCCGCAAGCCGATTGATCGCCGCTTGATCGTTAATTACGGCCTTAGGCCGGCCGACATCAACAACGCATCTCAGGTATAATAATCCCCCATTTAACATTTGCATTCGGCCGTCATCGGCCTGCTCTCCGACATCCATGAAAAAACTGCTGTTCCAATTCGATACCGACCTGCATCCCGCCGTCTTCGATACGGTCGTTGCCTATGACGGAGGCGCCGATCATGTGACCGGTTTCGGCGCACTCACGCCGGACAATATTGGCGGCCTGGTCGAAGGCGCGATTTTTACACGGGCGCCGAAAGACAAAAAAAATACCGCGATCTTCATCGGCGGCAGCGACATGATCGCCGGGCAAAATCTGCTGAAAGCGGTCCAAAGCAAATTTTTCCCAGGCTTTCAAGTCTCGGTGATGCTGGACAGCAACGGCGGCAACACCACCGCCGCGGCGGCGGTCGCCAAATTGGCGGTCAGCGGCACGTTATCCGGTAAAAAAGCGGTCGTCCTGGCCGGCACCGGGCCTGTCGGACAACGGGCGGCGGTGATGCTGAGCCGCGAAGGCGCGATCGTTTCGATGACCGGCCGCAAAATGGCAAAAGTCGTCGAGGCTTGCCAAGCAATGGAAGCTCGCTTCGGCGTCAACATCACCCCCATCGAAGCTGCCGACCATGACTCCAGAGGCCATGCGATCGAAAACGCGAACATCGTGTTTGCGGCCGGCGCGGCCGGCATCGAACTGATCGGCGCCGAACATTGGCAAAACAATCCCGACATCGAACTGATCGCGGATGCGAACGCGACCCCGCCAATCGGTATCGGCGGCATCGACGTATTCGACAAGGGCAAGGAACGCTACGGCAAGATCGTCTGGGGCGCGCTTGGCTTCGGCCCGTTAAAACTCGAACTGCACCGCGCCTGCATCGGCAAATTGTTTACCGACAACAAACTGGTTTTCGACGCGGAAAACATTTTCGAATTAGCCAAGCAAATGGCTTGATTACCGTTTCCACAAACCGATTCAATTCAGTGGAAAGTGAATCATCCCTCGCGTTGCGCGACAATGCCTTTGCCATTTACCAGGCGGGCGTGGCGGCGGCCGACCCGTATCTGGCAGTTAAAAACTGCCTCTCGGCCAGTGCGCGGCATTTGGCGATCCGCCTGGATATTGGCGACCCCAGCAAACAGCGCCTGGGCAAATGGCCAAAAATTCATCTGATCGCTTTTGGCAAGGCCGCCTCGGCGATGGCCAAAGCGACCGAAGAGATGATCCCCGAATCATTATGGGCGGGCAAAGGTATTGCCGTGACCTACTACGAGAACGTTGCTACGCTGGACCACACCGAAGTCTTCGGCGCGGGCCATCCGTTGCCGGACGTAGCGGGATATAAAGCCGCCCAACGGCTCGCCGAAAAAGCCAGCCGGGCGCAAGCCGGCGAACTGGTGCTGACGCTGGTCAGCGGCGGCGGTTCGGCCCTGATCCCCTGCCCTGTCGACGCTATTTCCTTACCCGAAAAATGCGAGGTTACCCGCCTATTGTTGGCCAGCGGCGCGGACATCAACGAGATCAACTGTGTGCGCAAGCATCTGTCGCAATTGAAAGGCGGCGGCCTCGCAAAGCTCGCCTCGCCGGCCGATTTGCACGCGCTGATTCTGTCCGATGTGCTCGGCGACGATCTGAGTGCGATTGCGAGCGGCCCGACCGTGCCCGATCCGAGCACTTTTCACGAGGCGATCCGCATCCTACAAAACCGACAGCTTTGGCAACAGGTTCCCGTTTCGGTCCGAGACCATTTGCAAAACGGTGCGAGTGGAAATGCCCCCGAAACACCGAAGCCGAATGATCCAATCTTTGAAAAAACCGGCCATACCTTGATCGGCAGCAATACGATCAGCCTGAATGCCGCAGCCCAAATGGCAAAGCATCTTGGCTATGAGCCCGTTATCTACAGTGATCATTTATGTGGTATTGCCAGAGAAACCGCCGAACACTGGGCGAATACTCTCGCCGACTTCCAAAAAATCCACCAGCCGATGGCCTTTCTGGCGGGCGGCGAAACAACCGTCAAACTGGCCGGCAACGGTCTCGGCGGCCGCAATCAGGAAATGGCGCTGGCGTTTGCATTGTTCGAAGAACGTAAGAAACTCGACGCGGACTGGGTTTTTCTAAGCGCCGGCACCGACGGCCGCGACGGCCCCACCGATGCGGCGGGCGGACGAGTGGATGCCGGTTCGTTGACGCGGATGCGCTCCCAAGGCATCGATCCCATAGCGTTGCTCAGCATCAACGATTCGTATCACGCCTTGCAAGCTTCGGGCGATTTACTGATCACCGGCGCGACCGGCACCAATGTCGCCGATCTACAGATTCTATTGATTCACCCGAAAACCTAGGGCTATACGATAACTCTTTGCACCACAGCCCCGACAAGCCCTAAAATATCCCAAATTCATAAGGAGATTCACATGTTTAATAAATCGATGACTATCAAAGGTTACGACGATGAACTGTTCCAGGCGCTCGAAGATGAACGCCGGCGCCAGGAAGACCACATCGAACTGATCGCTTCGGAAAACTACTCCAGCCCGCGCGTACTGGAAGCGCAAGGCACGGTGCTAACCAACAAATACGCGGAAGGTTACCCGGGCAAACGCTACTATGGCGGCTGCGAATATGTCGATGTCGTCGAGCAACTGGCCATCGATCGCGCCAAGCAACTGTTCGGGGCAGACTGGGCGAACGTACAGGCGCACTCCGGCTCACAAGCCAACGCCGCCGCCTACATGGCGCTGATCCAACCGGGCGACACCATTTTAGGCTTGGCGCTGTCCGATGGCGGCCATTTGACGCACGGCGCGAAGCCGAATTTCTCCGGTAAAATTTACAACGCCGTACAATACCATTTGGATCCCGCCACCGGCCTGCTCGATTACGATCAAATCGAAGCCTTGGCGCGCGAACATCACCCGAAAGTGATCGTCGCCGGTTTCTCCGCGTATTCGCGGATCATGGATTGGGCGCGTTTCCGTGCGATCGCCGACGCGGTCGGCGCCTACCTGCTGGTCGATATGGCGCATGTCGCGGGATTGGTCGCGGCAGGCCTTTATCCGAACCCGGTGCCTTACGCCGACATCGTCACCACCACGACGCATAAAAGTCTGCGCGGCCCGCGCGGCGGCATCATCCTGGGCAAAGCCAACGCCGAGCTCGAAAAGAAAATCAACTCGATGATTTTCCCCGGCATTCAGGGCGGCCCTTTGATGCACGTGATCGCGGCCAAGGCCGTCGCCTTCAAGGAAGCGCTGGAACCGGAATTCAAAGCCTATCAGCAGCAGGTGATCAAGAATGCACAGGCGATGGCGAAAGTCTTCATCGAACGCGGCTTCGACGTAGTCTCGGGCGGCACCGACAACCATTTGATGCTGGTCTCCTTGATTCCGAAAGGCATTACCGGCAAGGCCGCCGACGCGGCGCTCGGCAAGGCGCACATCACGGTGAACAAAAATGCGGTACCTAATGACCCGCAGTCACCTTTCGTAACCAGCGGCATCCGCGTCGGCACCCCGGCGCCGACCACGCGCGGCTTCAAGGAAGAACAGGTGATCAATGTCGCGCACTGGATGTGCGACGTGATGGAGAACATCGACGATGAAAACGTAATTGCGGCGGTGCGTGAAAAAGTCGCGGCGCTGTGTGCTCGTTTTCCAGTCTACGGTGCTTAAAACGGCCTACGCCAACGCATCCATTATGTAGAGTGGCCAAACGGCCTTACCGTTTGCCACCTTGAACATTCACTTACGGTGGGCAGTTTAGCGCTGCCCACCCTACGAGGAAAGCATGTCTGACATAGAAATCGCCCAGCAGGCCAAGATGAAGCCGATCATCGGCCTGGCGAAAGAGCATTTCGGCATCGACGCCGAACATCTCGATCCTTACGGCCATTACAAGGCCAAATTGTCGCTGGATTATGTAAACAGCCTCGGCGACAAACCGGACGGCAAACTGATCCTGGTCACCGCGATCAGCCCGACGCCGGCCGGCGAAGGCAAGACCACTACCTCGGTCGGCCTCGGCGATGCGCTGAACCGTGTCGGCAAGAAGACGATCATGTGCTTGCGCGAGCCTTCGCTCGGCCCCTGCTTCGGCGTCAAAGGGGGAGCCGCCGGCGGCGGCCATGCGCAGGTCGTGCCAATGGAAGACATCAACCTGCATTTCACCGGCGACTTTCATGCGATCGGCGTCGCGCACAACCTGCTCTCGGCACTGATCGACAACCACATCAACCACGGCAATGCGCTCGGCATCGACCCTCGCCGGATTCAATGGAAGCGCGTCGTCGACATGAACGACCGCGCGCTGCGCCACATCGTGGTCGGCATGGGCGGCCCCGCGAACGGCTATCTGCGCGAGGACGGCTACGACATCGTGGTCGCCTCGGAAGTGATGGCGATTCTCTGCCTCGCGACCAGCCGCGCCGACTTGAAGGAACGCCTCGGCCGCATCGTGATCGGCTACAAGATCGACAATAAGACACCGGTTTACGCGCGCGACCTGAATGCGCACGGGGCAATGGCGGCCTTGTTGAAGGACGCGATCAAGCCGAACCTGGTGCAAACGCTCGAAAACAATATCGCCTTCATTCACGGCGGCCCGTTCGCGAACATCGCGCACGGCTGTAATACGGTCACCGCGACCAAGACCGCTTTAAAACTGGCCGATTATGTGATAACCGAAGCCGGCTTCGGCGCGGATCTCGGCGCCGAAAAATTCGTCGACATCAAATGCCGGATGGCGGGATTGAAGCCGTCGGCAGCCGTCCTGGTCGCAACGGTCAGGGCTCTCAAATTCCACGGCGGCGTGGCGAAAGAAGACTTGAACCAGGAAAACCTGAGCGCACTCGACAAAGGCTTCGCAAACCTGGAGCGGCATTACCGGAACATCACCGAGCACTACGGCCTGCCTTGCGTAATCTGCATCAACCATTTCACCTTCGACACCGAGGCCGAGCTGAACCTGTTGCAGGACAAGTGCCGGACCCTCGGAGCGGTCTGCATCGTCTCGAACCACTGGGCCGAAGGCGGCAAGGGCGCCGAACAGCTCGCGCATGCGGTCGCCGAAACGGCCGATCACCATCACGACGGCTGCCGTTTCGTTTACGACGATCACCTGAGCCTCTGGGAAAAGATCGAAACGATCGCGACCAAACTGTACGGTGCAGCAAATGTCACCGCGAATGCGAAGGTTAAGGCGCAGCTTGCGGCCTGGAACGGCGAATACGGCCATTTCCCGGTCTGCATGGCCAAGACGCAGATGTCTTTCTCGACCGACGCCTCGGTCAAAGGCGCCCCTTCCGGGCACACAGTCGAAATCCGCGAAGTCCGCCTCGCCAACGGCGCTGGCTTCATCGTCGCGATTGCGGGCGACATCATGACCATGCCTGGCCTGCCGAAAGTACCTGCGGCCGAAAAGATCGATATCGACGAAAACGGGCGGATCAGCGGGCTGTTTTAACGCATCGGACAGCCTCGATGCGGTGCAAGGGCATCGAGGTTAATTGCCGTTTTTTGCCTCCTATAGCGATTTTGCCATCATTACCAATGTACCGGCATCGTAATGATGCTTAACCCACTCCACCGAAAATCCCCCCACAAACTCGGCAAGATTTCACTGCAACTTCATCGACGGTGCCTACCTGGAAATAGCCGGCGATGATCATGAACGCTATCTTGTAAAAATCGAAGATCTCGATGAGCCTGATTTTATTATGCAGCGCGAAGTCGAGGCCGGACAGTGGATAAGAACGCCGCATCGCTATTTCGTGCGCTGGCGAGTCAATGTTTTCAGTCAAGCCGATAACAGCCTGCTATACCATCACACTTACGATTGCCAAAATAAACGGGTTTACATCGCCTTCGAATCGAGTTCGCTGGGCGATACGCTGGCCTGGCTTCCGGCCGTCGAGGAGTTCCGTAAACGGCATCATTGCCATATGATTTGTTCGACATATTTGAACGATCTCTTCAGAGAAAATTATCCGGAAATAGAATTTATCGCCCCCGGAGAAACAGCTCACGATCTTTATGCCATGTATCGAATAGGCTTGTTTTATAAGGAAGACGGCGAATACGATTACAGCAAAAATCCCACGGACTTTCGAGAACAACCGCTGGCTCAACCGGCATTCGACATTTTGGGATTGCCTTTTAGCGAAATCAAACCGCTGATCAGCATCCCCGATTTGCCGCGCCTAATCGATAAACCCTATGTCTGTATCGGCCTGCACGCCACGTGCCAAGCGAAATACTGGAACAATCCCAAAGGCTGGGATGAAGTTGTGCGCTTTCTGCGTTATAAAGGTTATAACGTCGTACTGTTGTCGAAAGAAGGTAAGAAACACATGGGCAACAGCGCCCCCCAAGGGGTGAAATGTCTGCAAGAAGGCGGCTTGGAGACAGTGATCAACTATCTACGGCACGCTAAGCTGTTTATCGGCGTCGGCAGCGGCCTCAGTTGGCTGTCCTGGGCCACCGGCTGCAGGACCTGCCTGATCAGCGGCTTTTCCTATCCCTATGCGGAAATGCAGGACTGTATCCGAATATTTCCGCCGGGTGGAGTTTGCAGCGGATGCTTTAACCGTTACCGCCTGGACGCCAGCAATTGGGACTGGTGCCCCGATCATAAGGAGACGCCGCGTATGTTCGAGTGTACCCGGCTCATCAGCGGCCGCCAGGTCATAAGTGCCATCTCTCCGTATCTTTGAAAAAGCGGACAGGATCAAAGCCAAACTCACGGTTGAACTCCGAACAAGCCCGCAATGGGATAATCGTCCCCATTCCCCCGTTCCGAGCTTGATTGTCAAAAGGCCAGCTAACTTTCTAAAAAGAAATTCGCGCTAATTCCGTATTGGCGGTGGCTAAGTCATCGTCTCCATCATATTCAATGACGACAGAATCGCCCGTGTAAGCAGGGATATCGTTGGATTCGCAAAATCCTTTCCTTTCCTGATAAACCCCGTTGCGCGTCCGGACTTTTAATGAATACTTATAGTATTTACGGCTTTTCCCGATACCCTCCAGTTCGCAGACGGAATTATCGGGAAATCTTGCAATCACAACGCCCTCCTCAAAATTATCGTCGGTCACTAAACTGCCTTTACCGATATAGACCTTGAGTTCGAGGTCCTGTTTGAGACCGTTCTTTTTGAAGGTCTTTTTATGCGCGACTTTCACAGCCGGTTCGGAAATACTCGGGCTGACCGTACATCGAACCGATACGGACCGATCCGTAGAGCATTTCATCACTGAACTCCCTGACGATCCCGAAGTACCCGAAGTACCCGAAGTACCAGATGAACTCGACGAGCTTGAACTGCTGGACGAGTTACCGTCGTCTGAACCGCTCGCAAATACGGGGGCGGCGACAACCAGGCTGCCAACCAGTAAAAGCGCCAATTCTTTATGTTTTGTTGTTTTCATTGTTGTTCCTTCAAATGGGGAAGTTGAATTGCTCAAAAAATATAAAAACTTTTATCCTGTTGGTTCTATTTCATCCGCTGGTTCTAAAAGCTTCAACTACTGGATTCCTCGTACCTTGAAAAAGGTTCAATCGGAGCGAAAAATTGCTTCCGCGCCTAGGCGGCAAGACGCCGACATACCGATTGACAATACACGCTTCTCGTTGGCGGGGACCAAACCTACCGTTCTACCTGAGCATTTTCTCTAATATTCGAAAGGTTTGATATACTTTCAGCCATAGACACCTCCTGTACCCTATCCGGATTTAGGCGACTGCCCAGCGCGGCGATTCTTCTCTTGCACTTCGCCCCTGCCGGTGCCGAAATTCATGCATCGGCGACTGTCATGAGCGAGAACATCGGCAAAGGCTTTTCCAAAAGCACCGGTAAATTTTCGGGTCTTGTCAATCTCGATTATCAGCATGCGGCCGGTTTTTATTCTGACGTCAATACAGCCTATGTGAATTTTGGCGACAACAAGAATGCCGACGCCGCCCATATCGAAATCAACCCCTATCTGGGCTGGGCCTTCAGTTTGCCCGGTGATTGGCGGCTTGACGGCCAATGGTCACGCTATCTCTACGATGGAAATATTTTCGGGAAGCCATCGGATTACAACGAAATCGGCCTTTTTTTGCATTTCCGGGATATTCTGAGCGCGAACGTTTCCTTCTCCGAGGATTATTATCAGCGCGGCCATGCCGCCATGAATTATGAAATGACCGGCCGCTACCCCGTCACCGACTTTCTGGAATTTTCCGCAGGCATCGGCTATACGCAAGCCGAGCGCACTTTGGAATATGACTATTTGTATTGGAATGCCGGATTCAGTACGTTTTTCAAGTTTGTCACACTCGATTTGCGATACGTGCATGCGGTGGATACGGCCAGCAGCACAAATTCGCAGCCCGATGGTCACTCGGATTATTACCCTCCGCCCCTGAATCCGACTTTTTTGTTCAGCATTTCCGCCGGTTTTTAAGCACCCATAAAGCTAAATTTTTTCAGTCCATTGAACCTTTTCCGGTTGCACCGCGATATATCGGTAAATACTTACCGCCGGCGATGAATGTATTCAGGTAACCCATTGAACATCGACAACCAAACGCCCCCGGAAGACCCTGAAGCCGAACTTATGAACTTGATCGTGCAGGGCGACGAACAAGCTTTCGAACGGCTTTATCACCGGCTTTACAGCCGTTTGTTCCGTTTCGTTGCGCGCATGACGCGCAGACCCGAGCTGATCGAGGAAATCATTAACGATACGATGTACGTAGTTTGGGAAAAGGCCTCCACGTATAACCGGCAATGCCGCCCGTCAACCTGGATATTCGGCATTGCCTTCAACAAGGCGCGGCAGTCGCTGCGCAACGCGGTTCAGGGCAACACCGTTTGGCTAGACGATATGGAAGGCGATGCGCGGGAGCATGCGCTTGAAGACAACGGACCGCTGCAAATCGAACTGGACGATTGGCTGGAGTTTGCCTTGGACTGCCTCTCGCCCGAGCAGCGTGCCGTCATTGAGCTGACCTACTACCAGGAACTTCATTACAACGAAATTGCCGAGTTGATGGAGTGCTCGGAAAATACAATTAAAACGAGAATGCACTACGCGCGCAAAAAACTGGCTGCCTTTTTGAACGACAAAAGGAATTAATCAGGATTCTACGATGAAAGACGATAACGCAAACCCTTACCCCGCTCATCACGACATCATGCTGTTGTTGCCGTGGTACGTCAATAAAACCCTGGACGATGCTGAACTGAGGGCGGTCGAGAATCATCTCAAAGTCTGTTCTACCTGCAAGCGCGAAATTGCCGAGCTGAATAAACTGTCCTTGGCGATAAAACAAGCGGCTACCATCGACGACCCCCAAGCGTCTTTTTCCCGCTTGCGAGCGCGCATGCATCGGGGCGGCGATCGCAAGGAACAGATGACCACGAGTATGCGATCGCGGCAGGGAAAGAGAAAGTTCAACTTCGTATTGCCAATTTTTCCGTATCGGGCGATCGCGGCGCTGGCGTTGTGCATCTTGTCGATCCCCGCTTATTTTATCGTCGCTCGTCAGTTTGAAAACAGCTACCGGACCCTCGCCGCTTCGGAAATCCCTGTCGCGCACGACAATGAAATTCGGGTCGTGTTTTCTGAAAGCGCCGATAGCAGGCAAAGAAAGTCGGTGATCGATTCCATTGCCGGAGAAATCGTCGAAGGACCCAATACCCTGGGCGTGTATCTAATCCGCCTTAAACCGGCGCTCGCCACCCGGCAGGTTCTCGAAACACTGGCGACGCTGAGAAAAAATTCGCAAGTCATTTTTGCCGAGCCGGCGTTTTCGTTATCGGCTGCACTCATGCCCCAGGAAAAACCGCAATGAAACTTGGATGGTTATTATTGTGCTTTGCGAGCCTCTCGTTTGCCGCCGAAAGGGGCATCTCGAGTCCGGCTGCCGCGAACTTTCCCCGACAACCCAACCCGGCCGAGGCGGAGCGCATGATACTGGTCGGTTTTGCCGATCAATCCATCGACCGGAAGTCAACGCCGATGCCGCTTTCCAGTTACCGACGCCGCGGCGACTACCAGAGTTCTACCTGGAGCCGCCGCACCTCCGCGCAAATCGCCGAGGACTATCATCTGCAAAAGCTGGCCGAATGGCCGATGACCGCAGTCGGCGTGCAATGCGTGGTCTATAAAGTCCTGACCGCCGGCCCGATTGCGGACACGCTGGAGCTGATGGCCAAGGATGCTCGTATCAACATCGTGCAAAAGATGCATTGGTTTACGACGCAAGGAAGACACGTATACAACGCCCCCTATTTCAAGCTTCAGTCCAATCTCCATACCATGCAGTTGGATCGGGTGCATGATCTGGCCACCGGACGTAACGTCACGATCGCCATAATCGACACCGGCGTCGATCCCGGCCACCCCGATCTCTCCGGGCAAATCAGCCGGCAGGAAAACTTTGCGGACGATATGTCGCCGGGATTCGCAGAAGACATCCACGGTACCGCCGTCGCGGGCGTAATGATTGCCGGGAAAGACAATGGCGTCGGCATCACCGGCATCGCTCCCGACGCCAATCTGCTTGCATTGAAAGCCTGCTGGCCGGTAAAAGCCGGTACGATAGCGGCGGTTTGCAACAGCTACACGTTGGCGCTGGCGATCAATACGGCGATCAAAGCGGGCGCCGACATTCTGAATATGAGCCTTGCCGGGCCGCAAGACCCTTTGCTTGAACTGCTCTTGAACGAAGCGATTGAACGCGGGATTGTCGTCGTAGCGGCCGATGCGGGAACGGCGCAGGCGCAAGATAATTTTCCCGCCACGCTGAAAGATGTCATTCCAGTCCAGGCTTTATCAAACACCAAAGATCAGAAGTCAAATCCTGACGGACGGATAGAAGCACCCGGAGAAAACGTGCTAACCACACTGCCGCATAATACCTATGATTTCATTTCCGGCAGTTCGATCGCCGCTGCCGAAGTCTCCGGGCTTGTCGCGCTATTGTTGGAACTGAAACCCGGTTTGAGTTCTCAGAACATCAAAGCGCTGTTGCTAAAATCCCAACAAGAATTATTGCTTAAACCCGAAGTTGGCGAAAAATCGGACAAGTTTTCCGGCATCAATGCGAATCATGCGGTGGCGTCGCTCTGCAAAATTGCGAACTGTGCCGATGAAAGATTCGCTTTCGTATGGAGCCGATAAACGAAAACACTTTACATTCCGATGATTCCAGCAATCAGCCATATTCGGCCAGTAAATCCAACACAGCAGTTTCGCAAGCCCCGCACCCCGCGCAAGCACCTGTAAGCCTTGATATGTTGTCCAGATCGTCGATCCCGTTATCAACAAGCTCCTTAATTTTCTCTACAGTGGTCCCACTACAATGGCAAATAAAGTCCGTTTTTTTGTCTGGTTTGACATCATTCATAATGATGGTCGGGAAGATAGAACAAGGATTCGTAAGCTACAAATTAGCATGCCGGCTGGCTCATGAACCGGGCGTTCGCGTGTTTAAAGCGTTATAAATTTGTCTGGAATGCTTGCATGTGTTGCGGAAATATACCCAAAAAACATCGTAGCAAATACGAAGGTCAAGGCTCTATTGCAGACCGGCTTTCTGTTGGGGGGTACGCATTCGACGTTAATGCAGGTGCGGGAATCTACTCACACCTGCATAACGTGCGGATTACCTTGATTTGATGCTTTGGTTTTGGAAAATTTCTCCAGTCACGACCGACGGGGCCGGGATAGACAAAATTATTTTAAACCAGCGCAATCCTGATATTTGGGATGATCAGTACTCATCACAACCACCCGATGATGTTGGTCGGGCATGTTGTCGGGACCTTCCGCTTCGCCCGCCGCCTTAACGCGCAATTGCTCAGCCTTGGCGCCGTGTTCGACGAGCAGTTTGGTGACGGTTTCAGCCCTTCTCTCCGCCAAATTCTGATTGCTGGCAGCACTGCCAACGGTATCGGTATAAGCGGTCACATCGGCGAACGCATCGGGATGCGCCTGCAGATAGCTGGCCATGGCCGAGATCGCATGATGATCGGTGCTGTAAGGGACTGCACTGCCGGTTTTAAAATAGGCGGCGTCATGTTTCGCCACCTCGTACATATGATGATTAGGGCTATGCACGGCGGTCAACCACTGGCACAGCGCTTTTTCCGATTCGAGCCGGTGCTGGGAGGCGGCTCGGGCTGCATCGACCCCACGTTGCCCTTCTTCAATATTCCAGTAATGGTCGTTTTTCCAATGGTTTAATACATTATTGGCTTCTTCCAATTTTTCCTCGGCCAACTCTTCGTGATAAATGGACTGACCGTAATCGCCGCCGACAACGGCGTCAACTTCCGAAGTCAGCAGCGGAATGTCTTTATGAGGCGGCGTAGTACACCCGGCAAGAGCCGCGGCGAACACCACACAAGGCAAGTAAAAATATTGTCTGTTCATGATCTTATCCTCTTAATCCAAATCAACCGCAGTTACATGGCGAAAGCATGCAACGATTTTCTAATGGGCCGTTGAGCGAGCGTCGTCATCGCCATCATCCAATGGACCATAAGTGGTCCAGAAACCGGGATAATGCACACCAAAATAACGGGTATCCTCGCTAAAACGGTCCCAGACATAGGGCGGTGAAATGAATTCGTCGGTTGGGATGGGAGACGTAATTAGTTCACCCACGCCGAGAACGGTACGGCTGACGGCATGCCCAACGCCCCGGAGCAGCCCCCAGGAACAACCGACAAAAATATTTTGATCATGACTGATGTTGACAATATTCTTGGGAATTTCAATCCACCCTGCAGTCGTATTGAAAAATCCCTGACTTACCTTGGACGTAAAACCAGACAGATAGGTATGCTGCTCATCTGCATGAGACGGCCCCGCCGACAACAGAGCGCCTGCAAGAACACAGATGCCATAGAGGTGTTTGTTGTTCATTTTTGATTCCTCCTAAAATTTTAAACAATCAGACAATTTCTCGCCGAAACAAGTTCGGCCGGAAATTTAATCCACTGAGTCGAGCAAAAGAGATAAGACAGCTATAAATCCCTTTGCGCTAACATTATTACTAGATAAGAATAATGTCAAATGGTTTAACTGGCGTTGGCATTTATATCACTGGCTTAATTGCCGCGCTCCCTCACCTTGGCCACTCCATTTCGCCCCATCGGGCGCGACCAAGGATAGCGCGCGGCATTCGGGATTTCACCAGCAATATTGCCCCCGCAATTATTCAGACAAAGCGGATTTCAGAACAGAGTTATCATGGCAAGTTATTGTAAGCGACTCGTAACAAGTTTACAGACACTCGTTACTAACGGTGAAAGCTAAAACGATGCCGCAGAAACTTGAATGCCGCCGAACTTGTTGCTAACCACTTACTCCTTGAACCTGTTTTGATTTCTCTACCTTCTGTGTCTTGTTATATGAAAACACAATCAGTATAAATACTTAGCAACCTAGACTATGCTTCATATTTCCCATAGAGTCAGTATATCCCAGTGCAAGTAAACAAACTATTGGACTTTAGTCCAATGTCAAGACTGTAAAATAAGATCTTAACAACAAATCACCAGACGTTTAGATAGAGGGTTTTCAAAAACAACCGGGCAACGGAATGAGAATCATACGAACCGGACTGACTGTAAGCGAACGAGCATCAATGCCTCCAAAATGCCAGGTCATTCTGCGGTTTCCGAATTCAAAACGCTTTCTTCGTCGAAATCGCTGCCGTCCGACGTCGGCGGTTCGAGTAAATGATTCAGCCAGGCTTCGGCTGCCGCTTTCTGATTATCCAAAATCATATTGGGCCACAGCCCGAATGAAATGACCAGCGCTCCGAACAGACAGAGAACGCCGAGTTCGCGCGGGCGCAGGTCCTGCAATTGATTGACCGCAGCGCTTGCGGTCGGCCCCATGAAGGCGCGGCGCGTAAACGAGAGCATATAGGCAGCGCTGAGGACGGTTCCGGCCAGCGCGGCAATGGCGAGGCTCGGGTGGGAGGTCAAAGCGCTGACGACAAGCAACAATTCGGCAGGAAAGCCGTCGGTTCCTGGCAATCCCAAGCTAGCCAGCATGAACAGAAAATAAAAGCCGGTCAAACGCGGCATCACTTTGGCGAGTCCGCCCATGTGAATTCTTTCGGTACTGCCCAGACGGTGGTGAATGAAGCCGGCAATCAGCATCAAGGCGCTCGCATCGACCGAAAAATTGACCAATTGGAACAGCGCCCCCTGAATGCCCTGCAAGTTCAGCGAAGACAGACCGACGACGATTAGGCCGATATGACTGATGCTGGCATAAGCCAACAAGCGGCGTAAATTGCTTTGCTGCAAAGCGACCAACGCACCGTAGATCAGCGTGACCGCGCCGATGATGCCGAGCGCCCAGTTGTATTCGACCGCCGCGGTCGGCGCGAGAGGCAAAGCAAAGCGGACGATGCCATAAACGCCGAGTTTTAGACCGGTCAACAATGCGGTCATCTGCGTAGAGCCTTCCATCGCTACGGTCGGCAGCCAAGTATGAAAAGGCGGCAATGGCGCCTTGACCGCAAACCCGAGCATCAACAACAAAAATACCGCCGCTTCCCTATGACCGGATAACGGCGTGGTCAGCAGCACCGGCAGACTAAATGCCAGATCGTTAGGAACAGCGCCTTGTATCGCTTCAACATGATTGAACGCGAGCAGAATGATCGCAAACAATAAGGCAACCCCGCCGAACAGCATGACCAGCGTGTATTTCATCGCCGCATTGCGCCGACCGGGGCCGATGCCCCACAGCCCGATCAAAAAGAAGATCGGCGGCAGAGTCAGTTCCCAAAACAAAAAGAACAGCATCATGTCCATCGCTGTAAACACGCCCATGGTGATGCCTTCGAGCGCCAGCAGCAGAGCCAGATGGAAATGCGGCAGGCGCTGCACCGAATTCCATGTTGCGAGCAGAGTCAATAAGGTCAACAACGCCGACAGCGGCAACATCAGGATCGAGACACCATCGACACCGAGAAAATACTCGATGTTCAAACGCTCGATCCAGGCATGGTGTTCGACCCATTGCAACTCGTTGCCGCTATCTGACTGAAATCGGTCGACAGCGAACAGCGCAACGGCCAATTCGAAACCGGCAACCAGCAATGCGCCCCATTTGGCTGCCTGTCGATTTCGGATAAAGCCGACTAAAACCGCACCGGCCAAAGGCAGCCAGACAAGAATGCTAAGCAACGGAAACTCTGCCCCATTCATAACTGTTCATCCTCGGGCCGAATCTCATCCGGTTGCGGTTCTTCCGCCGGTTGTCCATGCGGCATCGAACTGTGAATCGGATAACCCTTCGTAATCATCGACGCATCCTGATCAACAAGCCTGAGCCAGGGCCGCATATAAAAACCGGTGCCGATCAGTAAGAGGCAAATCACCACAGTAATCAGGCGTTCTTTCAACACCGGATGGTGCAAACTCGAATAAGGTTGTGCAAAACGTTTGGAACTGGCTAAAAAGATGCGCTGGAAAGCCCAAAGAATAAAGGCCGCCGCCAGTAAGTTGCCGGTCAATATCGCAATCGCCAACAGCCAGCCATATTCTTCGATGGTGCCTTCGATGATGAGATGGGTCGCATCGAAGCCCGGTGTTCCCGGCTTGACCAACGTGCTCAGCGACGACACCAGAAACAACATACCCAACGTCAGATTCGAGTCGAACAAGCCGCCAAGCCTAGGCATCAGCGCGGTACCGGTCCGTTCATAGATCAGGCCGACGCTGAACAGCATACCAGCGGTCGCCAGGCCGTAAGCGACCGATAGCATGATACTGCCTTCCAGGCCAAAATCGTTAAAGCAGAACAGCCCAATCACCAAAATGCCGGTTTGGCTGAGCACTGCAAACGCCAACAAACGCCGGATATTGATTTGCAGTAAAGCCATCACCGCGCCGTAGAAAGTACTGATCAACGCCAATGTCAGCACCAGTCCGGCCCAGTCTTCGGCAACCCCGGGCAAGATCGGTAAAATAAACCGCAGCACCGCAAAAATCCCAAGCTTCAGGCCGACCAGAAAAATCGCACAGCTGGCGACCGTGCCGTGTTCTGCCAGAACCGGCAACCAGCCGTGAAACGGAAACAACGGCATTCGAATCGCAAACCCATAAAACAGCAGCACAAAGATCAAAGCTTCGTCATGCAGATACGCATTGTTCTGTTTGATCGTGAGCCAGTCGAAAGTCAAAGGATGCTCGGAATCGATCAGACCGAACGCCAGCAGTAAAAATCCGGTCAAGGTCATCAGAAAACCGCTAAGCCAGTATTGCAGGAAGCGGTCAACCGCCCAACGGCGGCGCAGTCCGGTGCCGGAGTGCAGCGTCAAATAAACCACCGGGACCAATTCCAAGACGCTCCAGATCCAGAACTGCATGACGTTTAAAGACGCAAACGCGCCGATCAGCACGGTTTCATAGCCCAGCACGCTGACCACATAAAAACGATCCCGATAACGATTTTGCGCATGCGAAAAGGTATAGAGCAGCACCAAAAAAGCGATCACGGCGGTCAGCGGAATGAACAGAATATTGACGCCGTCAACCCCTACCGTATAGCTCAATCCCGCAAAATTCGCCTGTTCGAACAAATTGATGCCGGAAACTTCCGAATCGAATACCACGAGTAAATAGATGCTCAACAACACGGTCAACGACGTGCCGGCAAAACCGAAACGCAAGGCTGCCGTCAACGAGCGCGAACAGAGCACCCCGACCATTGCGGCAAGCGGCGTCAGCGTCATCGCAGTCAGTACGGGAAAGGCCGCCGCTTCGGGCCAGGGATTAACGGGGAAATACATCAGCGCCTCAAAATGCGGCCATCAGAGTTATGAATACAAACAGCACCAGGTAGCGCGGCCTTATAATATAGGCTTCAAAGCGATTGGCGGATTGCCCGACCCTTCTGCCGAAATCCGCGGCATTTTTACCATAGCCACGCAGCATATAACGGCTTTCAAAACCATGAATCACCGCCGATGTCCATTCGGCCAGTTTGCCGGCCAGACCGCTGCCTTGCGCAAACTGGTCGGACTCGTCATTCAGGCGCGCTCCAATCTTTTGCTCTTCATATTGCGCCAGCGACGAAATCGCACGTATCGCGGGGGCGGGGGAGCCTAGAATCCGGTCGATGATATAGTCATCGAAATAGCGGAGATCGTGCGACAAGCGCCCTATCGGCCTGACCAACACACAATCGATCAGGGAATCGAGCCAGAACCGCTGCAACGAGACGGTATAAGCCCAGTAGTGTTTGGCCAGCGCGGGCTTAACCGGTTTGATCGGATTATCCAGAATATTGTGCATCAGCGATGGCGCAGCCAATAATTGATAGGCGCGAACGATTACATGCGCGCATAAATGCCAGCCCGCCAATTGCCAGAACCCCAAACCGCACTCCAAAAACATCAATCCCAATTGAACCGAGGTCGCCGCAATCAATGAGGTCTTCACATCGGTTTGAGTGAATCCGAGCAGATAACTGTAAACCGCTGTCGCCAAACCGACCACGGCCAGCGTAGCCATCGCAAATGGCGACATTTCAAAAAGCGGCTGCAACAGGTAAACCAAAAAAACGCCGGCATGCACCATCACCGATCCGTAGAAGACCGCGCTCGAAGGCGTCGGACCTTCCAGAGCGCGCAGCAACCAGGGCGTGAACGGCAACTGCGCGGATTTGACTAACGCTGCGAGGGCAAAACAAAATGCAATGCCGGTCGCCTCGCCCGTCGACAATTGTTTGGACAGCGCATTCAATTTCATCCAATCGACGCTTTCCGCAAAGGCGTAGCTTAACCCGATTCCGATCACGAAAGCTGCGTCACCGATACGGCTCGTGACGAAAACACGCGCCGCATTCGCGGCGGCGACCGGACGGTCATAGGCATAAGCAATCAACAAATAGGAGCACAGACCGGCGATTTCCCAACCCATGAAAGTACCGACCGCGTTTCCGGACAACACCAGCCACTGCATCGCCCCCGAAAACAGCGTCAACACAAAAAAGAAACGGTGAAAACCAACTTCCCGGTGCATATAATTGACCGAAAAGCGGAGCACCACGGCTAGAATGATCCCGAATAAAGCGGATAATCGAAGCCCGAAACCGTGGGTCAGGAAGTTGATTGAAATTTCGAACGTATCGCTTTGCAGCCAGGTTCCAAGAATGAACGAACCACGGTTCATTCCGAGTACATCCGCGCCGTACAAAGTCAATGACAAAAGACCGGACATCGTAACGGCCCACAACGCGATGCCGGCGCTCGCCCCTTCTTTTTCTTCGCCGGTCAGCCAATCGAACAAGATGCCAAGGCCCAGTATCGCCGCGGCGCTGAAAGGCAGTAAAGGGATCAGGATAACCAGAGAATCCATGCTTAGCCCCCCGCGGCAACCGGTTGTCTGATCAAAACCGGCGCGACCGGCCCCGTTTGGTCGCGGTAGGCGGCTTGCGAATTTTCGACCGTCAAAATCGGCATGTCTCCCCCTTGCCAGCGCACAAAGCCTCTGCCGCGTTCGAACATGAAGATTTCTCCTGTTTCGGGGTCGATCGAACTTAAATGAATCCAGCCGTTTGCGATCAACTCGCGAAGCGGGGCCTGGCGCTGATAAATTTGTTCCAAAACGGCAGTCTTGGCATCCACGATCACTTGCAGGCGCATCGGCTCGTGAATTTCGATCATCTGGCTCGGCAAGCCGGTGCGCAGATCGCTGCTCGCGCCTTCCATCACACCGAAGAGTCCGATCACATTATGCGGCACTTTGGTGCCGCAACCGAAACGGTCGTTATCTATGGTCGAAAAGTAATACTCCAGATTGATGCCGGCCCCGACCGGCCCTACCGCCAGCAGAATATTTTCGACGATAAGTCCTTCCGGATCCTGCGTCGGATCGTAAGAAATCAAAAACATCCGGCGATCGAAAAAAGCGCCCTGAGTAATCGACCGGCGGCCGACCAGCGCACAAGCGTTCGTCGCATGTCCCAGTTCCGGCCGCGCCTGCGAAAAATCGTCGGCACGTTCCTCGATATGCGCCAATGCCTCTTCCGGCGTCGGATTACGCGGCGCGGAAGCCAGCCGCCGGCAGCGTTCATGCGCGGACCTCCGGCGCACCTCGGACAAGGTGTCGCGGAGTCTCTGCAAAGCCGGTTGCAGCGCTGTAGGCAGATCGTTTTGATCGAACCAGATGATTTCTTCGTTGCAGGTATTATGTTCAGCACCGATAAACCAGGTGTCCGCCGGCACATCGATGCCGCGTTCGCCCAAAAGTTTGCGGATTTCCTGCCGGTTCGCCATCGCCGCAAACACGCGCGCGTTCGGACCGCCATGCCGCCCGCTGCAGGCGCCGCAGTCATAGGCGGCCCGGTGCGGGTTGTTCTGGCTGCTCGAACCGTGCCCGACCAGTACGACCAATGGCGAGAATCCATGGGTCAAGCCGGTGCTTTTCAAGAAACCAGCAACCCGGTCGGCCTGTTCCGTATCGGTAAAGCCCGGTTTCGCAAGCGCCGGCACGGCAGGCTGTTGATCCGTCGCGACAAATACCAGCCGCGTCGGCACCTCCGGCGCCACGGCTCCGGCCAAGCGGCCCAGCAAGCGGTTTTGCGGTTTAGGCAGTAAGGACTTTGCCAATAAGCCAAGCAAAACCGCAGGAGCAAACGCATCGATCATAAGATGCGCGGACATGAAGTTGCGGCGTAAACCGTGATGCAACAGATTGCCCAACCCCAGATTCAGCTTACGCCCTTCGCTATGCCGCCGTAAATCTTCCTCGCATCCAGAACGCGCGACTTCCCGCACCTCGTGGGCGGGCGTCACGACGACCGGGCACAGCGGCGATGTTTTGGTGTCGTCGAGTCCCTTGTAATACATAGGTATGCCGAAAAAACCGGCCGCTCCGAGCGTTTCTACGGCAGGATTCACTTCTTCGAGATGCCTCCGAAAACTTTCCTCGCGCTCATCCATGCAAAAAATCAATTGCGCCTCCGGCCCCTGCCTGCGACTGGCCCAACGCCCCCGCCCCCGATTGGCGCTCAATGCCTGAAACAGTTTTTCGCGGTAATTTCGCTCGTAAGCCGTCAGCCAGACCTTGCCGCGCTCGGCGAATGTAAATGCATTCAACAGCTTGAGCAATGCCTCGACCTCGCCTTGAGGCAAGGCTTCGACCGCGGCTCCGGTCATACCCAAATGCTGACAGAGGCGGAACAGTTGCCAGCCGCTGCTCCAGTGGTAATGCCGGTCCTTTCGCCTGGCCAGAGGACTCAATTGCCAAGTACGGATCTGATCGGAAAGCTCCTGCCATTCGGGTTTAAAATGCCGCTCGGAACGGGCACGGAGTATCAATGCCTTGGCTTTTTGTGCGAGGTATTCCGGCAACTCGCCTTTGTACAATTCACTTCGCACCATAAGCTCGGAAAGATTTTTCCGGAAGTAGCTTTCGATCGCATTGAGTCTGGCCTCAATTTTCCAGACATCCCGGCAAATTTGGCCGAGCCAAAGCCGGTCGTAGACCAGCCGGATCGCCAGATAATCGGCAAGGCTAACGTCCGTATGGTTGCCAATTAGATAACCTGGATGCTGCTGCCGCCAATTGATCATGCCCGACCAGCCCGGCAATTCGAGCGCCAAGCGCTGCAAATAGCCTGTCCATTTGGCGCGCGGAAGATTCAGATAGGTCAACTGCTCGATGATTGCATCGACTGCGTCCTCGGGAAGTTTATCCACCAATCCGGACCACTCCGGCAACTCGAGAAAAACCGGATTCACATCGCACCGAAACATTTTGCGCCAGCCGGCATAAAGCCCCAATGAATCGCGCTCCGGCAGTTGCCAGGGCGCCATGCCTTCGTCCATCGCCGAGGCGCAGATCCGAATAAGCTGCGGCCGGATAACTTCGAGAATATCGATGCCGGTGATCGCCCGAATAAAACCGCCTAAAGTCAGTCTCTCGCCGACTTCTGCGATAAAACGGCTCAAGGTTGCGCCGGCTTCCCTGCGCATCATTTCATGCAAGGTTTGAGCGGCGCCGTCCGGCTGATCCCGCATCGCCAAGGCCAGCCACGCCTCGGCCTGCTCCCGGGACAAATCGAGCAGGTTTTCAGGGTGCGGAACCGTTTCGTCGAGGTTCAGCTTCGCCAGTATGCGGTTCCAAAGCTGACGGACCCGATTTTTTTCGCCGATGGACGTTGCATCCTCGCCCAAGAAACAGGCCCTGACCTGCTTCGGCACATCCTGTTGTATCGCGTCCAACGCACCCAGTTCCTCGATATTCCAGTTCAACTGGCTTTCGGTGATCGGCTCCAGATCAAACAGCATGGCGATCCGGTAAACATCCCGACGCAGAATTTTTTTGCCGTTGACCGTACAAACGAGCTCTTCGGCGTTCGAATCCGCATCTTGCGGTAGCGCGGCAAACAAATCGTCATCGCTGATCCGGCCTTGCCGATAATAACCCCGGAACTTGCTTTCGGGCAGATAGCCGCAAATTCCGGTGATCCGCTCGGCTTCCGCCAATGCTTCTTCGAAAGGCAGATGCTGATAACCGTGCAGCGTATTATGGTGCACAAAATCGAGAATCGGCGCTTGCCCGGGCAATACATGATCCAGCTCGTGCAAAATACGGCCGATCTCGGCGCGCAGTGCGGCATCGCCGGCTTCTTCGTGGATTGCTGATGCCAGGGGTATGTCCTGCATGCCTAAACCTATGGCAATACTAATATTAAGGAATGAAGATGGGTAATGGTGGCCTCGGACAGATGAATCAACGGCTGCGGCATCACACCCAGAATTACAATGCCGCTAACCAGAATCCCGGCAGTGAACATCTCGGACGCGGTCAAATCGCCGACATTCTGCATCTTGGCCTTGACCGGCCCGGTGAACAGCAGGCCGACTGTCCGTATCGCATAAGAAGCGCTCAATAAAATACCGAGACTGAATAAGGCCATCCAGCCGCCCCATCGTTCAAAACCGCCGGTCAGTGTATGCAACTCGGCGACAAAACCGACAGTGCCCGGCAAACCCATCGCAGCGAACAAAGCCAGCGTGGTGAAAACTGCAAATCGCGGCGTCGCCAGCACCAAGGAACTGTAATCCTGAATGTTGCGGGTATGCGTTCTTTCATAAAGCAAACCGACCAGCAGAAACATCGCCGCCGCGATAAATCCATGCGCGGTCATTTGCAGTACGGCTCCGGCCATGCCGGTTTCGTTCAGCGACGCAATGCCCAACAAAACGATGCCCATGTGACTGATCGAGGAATAAGCGACCATCGCCTTCAAGTCGGTCTGCCGCCAAGCCAGCAGCCCCCCGTAAATCATCGCGATCAACGCCAGGATCGTTAATGCGAGTTGAAAAAATTGCGCCGCCTGCGGCAGCATCGCGATCGCGCGCAGCAAGCCGTATGCACCCATTTTCAATAAGATGCCGGACAACAGGATACTGACCGGGCTAGGTGCTTCGACATGCGCCAAAGGCAGCCAGCCATGCAGAGGGAAAATCGGCATTTTTACGCCGAAACCGATAATCAGGCCGAGCAGCACAAAAATCTGCTCGGTCCTGGACATCGAGACCGTGGATTGACTCAACGACGCCATCAGCGAGCCTCCGTATTCGAGATCGTACTGACTGATCGCCAACAGACTGATCAGCATGAAAATCGACCCACCCATCGTGTAGAGCACGAAATTCAGGCTGGCCGCATGACGGCGGTTGCCGCCCCAGCGGCCGATCAGAAAAAACAACGGGATCAGCGTGACTTCCCAGAAGACATAGAATAAGGCCCAGTCCTGCGCGAGAAAAACGCCCAACATGCCGAATTCCAGCAACAGGAGACAGAAATAATAGCCCTTCACGCCGTTGGTAATCGAATCGGAAACCTGCACGGCGCAACAGGTCAACAGTGCGGCCATGAACGCCATCGGCATTGATAGTCCATCAACGCCAAGCGCATAGGCACTGCCGACATCGGGGTTCAATATAAAAAACTCGCTGAACTGCAGATGCGCCTGATTCGGATCGAAAATTGCCAGCAACCGGCAGGCAAAAACTAAAGTCAGCAGCGAAAACGTCTGCGCGGTCAAACGAATGAAGAATGCATTATGACCCGGCAGTACCGCAAGCAAGAAAGCCCCCAGTACCGGCGTCCAGAGCAAAACGCTGAGTATCCCCATGATCGATGATCCTTTCACTGCGCAATGCAGTTCAATGTTTGCAATACGACAGCAGCGAACGCTCGGCGCAAACCGACGCATCCAACTATATCGAATCGATACCGATAATTATATTATGTCCATTATACCTTCCCTAAATCGCCCAGACAAAATCGTCTTCGCCTGCTCGTTGCAAGCGGACGGGAGAGGCGAAATTAACGCAATGCCGGAGACTTTACCCTGTTAACGCTCACGGTAGACCGTCAATTTAAATTTTGACAGAAAAAAATCTCCACTTCCCAATGCGCATGGCTTTCATAATCGCCGACGGTTTTAACCCGTATGGCGCGCCAATTCAGTTCAAATCAACCGATAAATGGTTTTTTTAACCAATCGATTGAATTTTTTAGTCACCCTGTCCTTTAAAAAACAATAATTTATAAATACGGCATGAAATATGCTGTATTTATCTGTAAAGAGCCGGTTTCGAAATGATCGGCAACATCACAGGGCGTTGTCCTCTCACTTTCAGGCTTGTACAAAAAAGACGGTTCTTTTTTTGATCAAGGCAGGCGATCAATAAAAGGCGCTTGAATAGGCCCGGTTCGTACACCCCGTCAGAAATTGGCTTTTTGATACTCCCTGTTTTTGATCGTCCGATTATCTTTTATTCTCGAGGTTTAATGTCTCAAGATGACCACTAGCACACCCGTTCGACCCGTAACACGCATCGCCGACGTCCGCAAAACGGCGCCTGAATTCAATTTGGATGCGACCATCGATCATATCTCGCATTGGCTGCCGACCCAGGGGCCGATCAAAGACTTTATCCACCATAATACCTTACATGCCGTACAGCACCATCCCTTTCATGAAGGCGTTGCGGTTGCGGCTAGAATTTTCGGCGCGCGCAGTTATTTGCCGCTGGCCGATTATCAAAAACGCTACCGGCAGGGCAGAATCACCGATAAGGCTATTTCCTGGGCTATCAAGCAGTCGGCAGCCGATATCAAGGATGTCGAAAAATTCCGCTGCTCTTTGTTTATTGAAGACGACCGCAGCCATTATCCCCCCGTTTCATTGGCCAACCAAGGCATCCGCAATACCTGGCTGACCGGACTGGAAATCGATCTGAATGCATTGGTGCACCCGGTGCTATTCCGCCTGCTCGCGAATTTTTTGGATCAAGGCATCAGCCGCTGGAGCCTGCCGCGCAGCGGCGAACGTTTTTGGGATTGCGTTGGGCGGCTCGTGCACAACAGTCTGCTGCCGCTCTATCCTTTCCATGAACCCGTCGTACGCGCGCTGCTGCTCGAAAAACCGGACCAGGTGATCCTGACTTGTCTCGAAAAAATGGTCGGCGATGAACAACTTTACGAACAATATATGCTCGAAATGCTGCTCGCGCATCCGGGCTGGGCCGGCATGGTACGCCTAATCGAGCTCAATCCGCAATCGTTGCTGGCCCGCCCCGCCATCTCCTTGAAAGAAATGATCGCGGTCGAACTCGCCTGCGAACTGGCTTTTCTGCATTTGAAAAAAGGACGCCAGTTTCAGAATATCGCCGGCTCGCCTAAATCCCATGCGGTCCCCTTGCTCAATGACCATGACTTCAAACCGGCAATACCGCTGCGGCTGAAGGTCTGGCATGAAGCAATGGAATGGACGCTGCACACCGAACTGCTCAAGGCGATGGCCACGGAGGCGGCGAAAAGCCCTGCCGCCGGCGTCGAAAGCCCCGCGCCTTTAGCGCAGGCTCTATTTTGTATCGACGACCGCGAATGTTCCTTGCGCCGCCACATTGAAGAGCTAAATCCGGCGATCGAAACCTTCGGCGTGGCCGGCTTTTTCGGCATCGATTTCCTCTATCAAGGGCTGGACGACGCATTTCCTGTCGCACAATGCCCGGTGATCATCCAGCCGAAACACCTCGTCCGCGAATCAAGCCTGACCCAAGAGCCCGCCAAAAAGAAGAACGGCGAGCATATGAATGATCTGCACGTCAAATCGCATTCCCTGTTCAGAGGCTGGCTTTATACGCAAACACTCGGTATCGGCTATGCGATCCGCCTCGCCTGGAACGTGTTCCGTCCCGACGGACAATTGCCGAATATCAAAAAATTGAGTGAAGTCAAAGCGCACACGCACCTGCATCTTTTGCGCGAAAGCGACACGCCTACCGAAGACGGCCGCATGCTCGGATTTTCCTTTACCGAAATGACGGACCGTATCGAAGGCTTGTTGCGCAATATCGGATTGACGCACGATTTTGCGCCGATGGTCGTGGTCGTCGCGCACGGTTCCAGCAGCGTCAACAATCCGCATTTCGCCGCTTACGACTGCGGAGCCTGCTCCGGCAAACCCGGGGCGCCGAATGCGCGCGCTTTTGCGTGGATGGCGAATCATGAATCGGTGCGCGCGTTGCTCCGCGAACGGGGCATCGACATCCCCGAGACAACCCGCTTTATCGCGGCGATGCATAACACTAGCCGAGACGAAATCACCTATTTCGATGAATACCTTCTCGAAAAGCATCCGTTAGCCGGGCTGCAAACCTTCAAGGAAACGATGCAGAGCGCGCTCGAACTGAATGCGCTCGAACGCTGCCGCTGGTTCGAGCTGGGCCCTCAAAACCATGACAAACAGGCGGCGCACGCTCATGTCAAGGGGCGCTCCGTATCGATATTCGAGCCTAGACCAGAATACAACCACTCGAACAATCTGTATTGCATCGTCGGAAAACGCGCGCTGACCCGAGATATCTATATGGACAGGCGCGCCTTTCTGCATTCCTACGACCCGGCAACCGACGCCCAGGGGGCCGTTCTGGCCAGAATCCTGAATGCGATCATCCCGGTCTGCGGCGGCATCAATCTGGAATACCTGTTCTCGCGCATCGACAATTCGGTGTACGGCGCCGGCACCAAGCTGCCTCATAACGTCATCGGTTTGCTCGGCGTCGCCAACGGCGTCGAGGGCGATCTTCGTACCGGCCTGCCGAATCAAATGATCGAAGTACATGAACCGGCCCGCTTATTGATCGTGATCGAGCAATCCCGGGACATCATCGACAAGGCCCTGGTCAAAATCGGCGAGTTGAGAGAGTGGCTCGACCATGACTGGGTCAGGCTCGCCTGCTTTGAACCGACCAGCCACGCCATGTATTTTTATTCCGGAAAGGGCTGGCAGAGCGTCGATTTGACCGACATCGCACCGACGCCCGAAGCGGCCTGTTCGGAAGCCGTTTTTGCCGGCCAGGTCAAGACCGTTCCGGTCCACCGCTTAACGAAGACACGGAGTGCATCATGAATGTCTTACTGCTGGACTGCCAGCTCATGCCCTTACTGGGTTTCCTGACGATCTTCCTGGCGCCGAAGGATCTGAAAAAATTTTCCGAATTTGAATACTGGAGCGTCGCGGAAAAAAGAATCGCCGCGATCAGTTACGGATTCGCGGTCGCGCTGGGCATCAGCATCGCCTCCCTGCTTATCGTTTGGGCGCTGGCGGGCTTCCCGGCTCACGAATACGAGGCCTTCATCCTTTACGAGAAAGGCGATTACCGCTTTCCGGTGCTGTTCTATCTCGACAAGGTCGGCGCGGTTTACCTGTTATGCGTCTGGATCATTTTTTCGATCATCATCCGCTACTGCCGCTATTATCTGCACCGCGAAGCCGGCTATAAACGCTTCTTTCTGACCATTTATGCGTTCGTGTTCGGCCTGATCATGGTCATTTTGTCCGGCTCGATCGATATGTTGTTCGCGGGCTGGGAGATCGTCGGCGTGTCGTCCTTTCTGTTGATCGCCTTTTACCGCCACCGACCGCAACCGGTCCGTAACGCCTTGCGCGCCTACACGATTTACCGTTTTTGCGACATCGGTCTGCTGCTGGGCGCCTGGATGACGCATCTGTTGTTCCATGAAAGCGATCATTTCAGTCAGATCGCCGGTTTATTCGAAAACGATGCGATGCCGCCTGCCGGCTATCCTGCCCTATTGTTGTTATCGCTATTGATCGTAATGGCCGCATCGGGAAAATCGGCGCAATTTCCGTTCAGTTTCTGGCTGCCGCGCGCAATGGAAGGGCCCACGCCCTCGAGCGCGATATTTTACGGCGCCTTGTCGGTGCATCTCGGCGTATTCCTGCTGCTGCGCACGATGCCGATCTGGTCTTACCACATCCTGACTCGCGCGATCGTGTTTCTAATCGGCTTGTTGACGGTTTGTACCGCGAGCCTGTCCGAAAAAACCCAATCCAACATCAAGGGCCAGATCGCCTATGGCTCGATTACCCAGGTCGGCTTCATGTTCATGGAATTGGCTTTGGGGCTGGAAGCGCTGGTACTGGTGCATTTTCTGGGCAATGCATTTTTGCGCTGTTATCAGTTGCTGGTATCGCCTTCGATCGTCGCTCATTTACTGCGGCTGGAAGGCTCCGCCGACACCGAGTTTTACATTAAAAGCGGCACGATGCGCGACAAACTGCCGGCCTCGATCCGTGACACCCTGCCGGACGTGCTGCGCAATACCTTGTATGTATTTTCGTTACAGGAATGCAATCTCGAACTGCTAGTCCGCTTTTTGTTGTGGGAGCCGCTGAAAAAAGTCGGCGCCGAGATGAACGCAATAAGCCCTTGGATCAAAGGATTGACCGCACTGATAATTTTCGGCCTGTTCATATTCGTGGCTGAAGTGGATTTGATGCATCACAAATATCTGGCCATTCCCGCCTCGATCTCGATGGTATTGGCCACGTTGAGCGGCTTCAGCCAAAAACACAGTCCTTTCAGAACCTGGAACGATATTGCGCTCAGCTACTTTTTCGCCTGCGTCGCGGTCTGGTTCATGGTCAATTCCGCCTGGGACGATGCGGTATTGTTTCTGACCGGCATCATCCCGGCCTGGCTGCTCGGCATCGCGGTATTAAACCGGATGTTGAAATCGGAAAATTTCGCGGAGACGCCGTTCGCCTATCGAGGCATGGCGGAAACCAAACCCGGTTTATCGCTGTTATTGTTCATCAGCTTTTTGGGACTGGTCGGCTTCCCGATTACACCGGCCTTCGTCGGCGAAGACTTGCTGCTCTATCACGCCAGCAGCCAGCATCCCTGGTTTGCGGCGCTGATAGCATTTTCGTTCGTAGTCAACGGCATCGCCGCCGCCCGCATCTTCCTCAGATTGTGCATGGGACGGCCGGTGGAGTTGAATAAAAGCTATTATTGAACAGAGTAGTCCGGATTCCGCTTCGCGGCATCCGGACTACTCGCGTTCTGACGGACTGACTGCGTCATTGATCCCTTGCCCTATGCCGTGAACCGCGTTTCTCGTGCCATGACCGATTTCCCTGGCCGCATCGCGTGTACCATGCCCAATCCCTTTGACCACATCGCGCGTACCGTGGCCGATTGCCCGAGTCACATCGCGCGTCGTATGCCCGATGACTTTTCCGGTCTGTTTGACCTCGGCGCATGCGCACAATAAACAGGATGAAAACAAAACCAAGAGCCGCCGGTTAAACGCTATCAAAATTTTCCGTTCCCGGCTTGCCACTGTCTCGCGCCCTGCAAGGTTACATCCCGATGCCGCCGCGCCGCGGTTTTTTGGTCGCCGGCTTGCCGCCGCGTTTCGGCGTTTTATTGTGATGCCGATAATCTTTTTTGCCGGATGGATTTTTAGGCGCCTTCGGATTCGCACGGTCCATCACTTTCAGAGAGACTGGCTCGTAACCGGTATCGGCGACCCGCGGCAACTCCCGTCCGAGCAGCTTTTCGATCTGGGCAAGCTGATAGGCTTCCTCGGGACAAACCAGCGAAATCGCTTCGCCGTTCGCGCCCGCGCGGCCGGTGCGGCCGATCCTGTGAATATAGTCTTCCGGGACTTGCGGCAGGTCAAAATTGATTACGTGCGGCAAGTCGTCGATGTCGAGTCCGCGCGCGGCGATGTCGGTCGCGACAAGAGCTGCGACCTGACCTGCCTTGAATTGTTCAAGCGCACGGGTGCGCGCGCCCTGCGATTTGTCGCCGTGCAGCGCGGCGGTGCGTATGCCGTCCTTGATCAACTGCTTTTCGAGGCGGTCCGCGCCGTGCTTGGTGCGCACAAAGATCAGCACTTGCTTCCAGTTGTTGCTGCCGATCAGATACGACAGCAACTCGCGCTTGTATTCCTTGCCGATGCCGTAACACAGTTCCTTAATGTTGTCGGCGGTCGTATTGTGCGGTGTGACCGATACTTCAGCCGGTTCATTCAGCAATTGCTTGGCGAGTCCCTTTATCTCCTCCGGAAAGGTCGCCGAAAACAGCAGGCTTTGCTTCTGTTTCGGCAAATGGCCGATGATCCTCCGGATGTCCGGCAAAAAGCCCATGTCGAGCATCCGGTCCGCCTCGTCGAGTACCAATATTTGCAGGTGGGATAGATCGATGTTTTTTTGCAGTAGATGATCGAGCAGGCGCCCCGGCGTCGCGACGACGATGTCGCAGCCCCTTTGCAGACTGCGGATTTGGCCGTTGATGCTGACGCCGCCGACGATCACTTCGGCAAATAACGGCAAATGCTTGCCGTAGGCTCTGACGCTGTCATAAACCTGTGCGGCCAGTTCGCGGGTCGGCGTCAGAATCAGCGCCCGGATTTTACGCGGTTTTTGCGGTTTGATTTCGGATTCGGCCAAAAGCTGCAACAGCGGCAGCGAGAAACCGGCAGTTTTGCCGGTGCCGGTTTGCGCGCCGGCCAGCACATCCCGGCCTTCCAGAATCAGAGGGATCGATTGCCGCTGGATCGGGGTCGGGGTGACATAGCCTTGTTCCGCAACTGATTTCAGCAAAGGCGCGGCAAGGCCGAGTTGTTCAAATGACATCAAGAAGCTCGATAAAAGATAAGGTAAGAAGACGCGCGGCCTAGCCGCCGGTCATGTTCATGTAGCGGAGGATCACCGGCTGTTCTTGCAGGTTGAACTCGTGGCGAAGGGGTTTGATCTGCATCGCGTCGATCAGCGTTTGTTTCAGCAGGTCGATATTGCCCGGATGCGTGCGGAGAACCTGTTTCAGATCGACCGAATGTTCGTTGCCGAGGCAGAGCAACAGGCGGCCTTCGGCGGTCAGCCTGACCCGGTTGCAGGCGCTGCAAAAATTATGGCTGTGCGGCGAAATGAAACCGACGCGGGTCACGCTGCCGGCGACACGGAAATAAGTGGAAGGTCCGCCGGTTTTTTCGGGCGTCGCGAGCAGCGCAAAGCGCGCCGCCAGATCCTTTTTGATCATATCGCTCGAATAATAAGACATTGACCGGTCGTGATGTTCGACAACACCGAGCGGCATCTCCTCGATAAAACTGATGTCGATTTCGCTGTCGACCGCGAATTGCACCAGATCGCAGACTTCCGTATGATTGCTGTCCTTCAGCACGACCGTGTTGATCTTGATTCGGTCAAAACCTTCGGCCTTCGCGGCGGCGATGCCGTTCAGCACGGTCTGTAAATTGCCGGTGCGGGTGATTGCCTTGAATTTTGCCGGATCGAGTGAATCGACACTGATGTTGATCCGTCTAACGCCGGCTTTTTTCAAGGCCGGAGCCATCGTTTCGAGCTGCGCGCCGTTGGTCGTAATCACCAGCTCCTTGAGTCCCGGCAACCTGCCGAGGTTCGCCAGTAAGTCCAACGCGCCTTTGCGAACCAACGGCTCGCCGCCGGTAATGCGGATTTTTTTGACGCCAAGCTCGGTAAATGCGCTTGCGATCGTCTCGATTTCTTCCAGTGTTAGAATTTGCGCGCGCGGCAGAAACGTCATGTCCTCGGCCATGCAATAGACGCAACGGAAATCGCAACGGTCGGTGATCGAAATACGCAGGTAATCGATCTTTCTGCCGAAACGGTCTATCAGTTGCCTGGCTTCAGAAGGTTGGGTCATTGCGACTCACATGGTGTTAAGGGTCCGCCCGCCGAAAAAGCGCCGAATCGCCGAAATTTTCATAAAACTGTCGAATTTTACCATAAATAAGACAGCTGTTGACGCCGCGGCTCGGCAATGGTTTATTTTCCGAATAGGGACAAAAACTTGCCATAGCCTTCCTTTTCCATTTCTTCGACCGGAATAAAGCGTAGCGCGGCCGAATTGATGCAATACCTCAATCCCGTCGGCTTGGGGCCGTCGTCAAACACATGCCCGAGATGCGAATCGGCGGCGCGGCTGCGAACTTCGGTGCGCGGCACGATCAAGAGAAAATCCTTTTTCTTGATAATGTTATCTTCGACCAGCGGTTTCGTGAAACTCGGCCAGCCGGTGCCGGAATCGTACTTGTCTTTCGATGAAAACAGCGGTTCGCCGCTGACCACATCGACATAGATGCCGTCGTGCTTTTCATTCCAATAAGCGTTTTTGAACGGCGGCTCGGTCGTTTCTTCCTGCGTGACTTGATATTGAAGTTCGGTCAGGCGCCTGGCAAGCTCTTCCTTCGAGGGTTTGGTAAAGGCGCCGGACTGTGCCTTAGGAGCAATATTCAAGTGCAAATCATCGCCCCAGGTTTTTTCCAGATACTGGTCGCGGCCCGAACGATAGCGGTAATATTTGTAGCGCAGCGGATTGTTTTTGTAATAATCCTGATGATAATCCTCGGCCGGATAAAAATTCTCGAATTTGCGGATTTCGGTCACAATCGGCGCGGAATAACGTTTCGATGCCGCCAACTCCGCGAGCGATTTTTCGGCCTGGGCTTTTTGCTCTTCGTCATGATAAAAAATCACCGAACGGTATTGATTGCCGCGATCGACAAACGAACCTTCGTTGTCGGTCGGGTCGATCATGCGCCAGAAGGCTTGCAGCAGTGTTGCATAATCGATCTCATTGGGGTCGAAATAAACCTGCACGCTTTCGACGTGGCCTGTCTTTCCGCCGGAAACTTGTTCATAGGTCGGATTGGCGACCAGCCCCCCGCTGAACCCCGAAATGACTTTTTTGACGCCGGGCAGTTTTTCGAAATCGGACTCGGTGCACCAGAAACAGCCCCCCGCAAAGGTCGCGACCGCCAAACCGGAAACGCCTTGCCGGCTGTCCTCGGCCTGACTCAGGGCTCCTTTCAGCACGCATGCAAAGAGCATCGCCAGCATAATCATCTTTTTCATTTTCTATCTTCCTCCGCTACTAAGACCAAGGGCTAAATCCGATGTTCAACGACAGGGCAACGCCCGCATATTATCGGCATAAACGGGCACACTTTGAAAGGGGGTCTCAACGCGGATAATCGATATGGCGCATCTGCCTAAGAATCCATTGCTGCCGCGCATGGACATAGGATGACGGACGCGCCGCTTTGAGGCGCAACGGATTCGGCAACGTCGCCGCGAGCAAGGCAGCCTGCGCGCGGCTCAATTTACTGGCCGGAACGCCGAAATAGCGCTGGCTGGCGGCTTCGATGCCGAACAGATGGTCGCCGAACTCCGCGACGTTCAAATAAACGGTCAAAATCCGCTCTTTGCTCCAGAACATTTCCAGCAGAACCGTAAACCAGACTTCGAAGCCTTTGCGGATAAGGCTTTTGGAAGGGCTTAAAAACAGATTTTTCGCCACCTGCTGCGAAATCGTGCTGGCTCCCCGAAGACGGCGTCCGTCGAAATAGTTATCGACCGCCGCCTGAATCGAGAGGAAATCAAAGCCCGCATGGTCAAAAAATCGCTGGTCCTCGGAGGCGATTACCGCCTGGTAAGCGGCAGACGAAATCTTTTTGGCGCCGACCCAACGGTAGTCTATCGATCGGAATGCGGTCTCGTAACGAAAATCCTCGACATGACGGTTCAGCATGAAAGCGGTCGTCGGCAGCGGCAGCCAACGGAACAGCAAACAAAATCCGACTGACGAAGCAATGAATGCCCACATGACCTGCCAGGCAAATTTGTAGAGAATGGCGCGGAGAGCTGGTGACCGGGAGTCGGTGCGCTTTGAGTGGCGATGTTTTCTGGTCAAGCGAGAGATAGTGTGGGAAACTTTCAGCATCATATGATATAGGCTTTGGGCGGGATTGAATACCCGAGGCCGATTTTTGATCGAATCTGCGCTAGGTAATTATACCAATAGCCAATAAGGTGGCTTTCGCGCACAATGACTCCCGCTGATTATTAACTGAGGATTACACTATGATGACCACCTGGGTAGTTGTTGCAGACCACAGCCGCGCGCGCTTCTTTCAAATCGACTCGTCTTCCGCGCCGTTACAGGAAATAGATACATTGGTGCACGCGGAAGGCCGTTTGCACGACCGCGAAATGACTTCGGACTTGCCCGGCAGGGTCAAAAATCCCGGCGGGCTCGGCGGCCATGCATTCGAACAGCCAACCGATCCGAAAAAGCACGAGGCCGATGTCTTCGCGACCGAAATCGTGCATTACCTCGAATACGCGCATAACACCAACCGTTTCAACCAACTGATCGTGATCGCCGGTCCGTCTATTTTAGGATTGATCAGACAGCATATGCCGAACCACTTGAACACGCATATTACTCTTGAACTGAACAAAAATCTTGCCGACTTGAGCGCAGCCGACATCAGAACGCATTTACCGGAGTTTTTGCCGTAATAGTCTGATGGCGGCAAGGCGGTTGCGCATATACGCGTATCGAGTTGACGGATAGGACGCGTCTCCGCGCCGGGCTATGGACCGTTCGAAGCGTTGTGGCTTCGCGGATCAGGGAGCGTTGATGCGCTCCCTGATCCGCGCTTTGCAATATTTATTGTGAGAAAGCGCCTAAATAAACCCCCCAAAATGCTCGGGGGCGACCTTCTTGGCGACTGCGCGTCCAACTTCGCTTAATTCATCGACATATTTGATCGAGTCCAGCTGTTGAACCTGCGCCGGCTGAATATGAGGCAAACCGAGATCAGTTAAGCCTTTGACGCTCAACTCGGCATTGTAGCGGGCATAGGTAAATAGTTTGGCGGCAGTGGGCCAATGCCGGTTTTGATCGATCAAATCGCCGATTTCGCTGTCCAGCTCGTGCCCGAACACGCATTTGCCGAATACCCGGCATAACAGATCCTGCTCATTCAGCGCTGCAAACATCAAGGCAGACGGAATCGATTTCGCATTGTAGATCAGATTCATTTCATCCGGCCCCAAATCGGCGTTCGCCTCCGCATTCGCGCCGGTGCCTATCGAAACGATCAATAATTTGTCTACCCCGGTTTGCCAATTCAACTTGTAGGGTCCAACCGTCGCCATCAAAAATGCCTGAAAGGACGGGTTGTTGTACATTGTAATACCGCCGTCAACAAACACGAAAGGATACGGCTGCGTCTTACCCAAGGTAATTTTTTCGGGCGGAAAATAGGTCGGCGCGGCGGTGCTGGCCCGCACCAGTTGCCAAAGCGGTAAATTCAAATTACAGTCGTCCCGGCTTTTATCATTATATTTTGCGTTCGGATTGTTGCTGACCGGCCATGGCGAATCGGTCGTCGCATTGCGCATTACCATCATCAACAAGGTTTTCAGATCAGGACTCCCCAGGGTCGTGTTCTGACCGAACTCCTGCCGCAACAGCCCTTTCAGCTCTTCATCTTCATAAGAATATTTGAATCTTTTCAGCAAACTGGCCTTGTCGAACATTTTAGCGCCGCTGCTGCGATAAAAATCGCGGATTTTATCGACCGGCCAGCCCAGGCTCAGACAGGCCGCGATGATCGCTCCGGTGCTGGTGCCGGCTATGTAATCAAAATAATCGGCCAATACAAAATCGCTGCCTCGATTCAATTCCTTGCGCAACAATGTCTCGATTTGTTTCAACACCTCGACCGTGATCATGCCCCTTATCCCTCCGCCATCCAGCGCCAGGATTTTTTTGGGGTGCGTTGCCTCGATTTTCTGCGCTAGCGTCATAAACTGTCTCCTGTTGAGGGAATATTAAAAAGGGTATGGGTATCCAATACATAAACGCGGCCAGCACGCTGTTTGACAGTATCATGCATTTGGCGCGTGCCACCGGGACCGTCGCCGCCCTTCCCGTCCCATAAACAGATAAAATAGACCTTTTCGGCCCCCCATGAAATCGCCGAATACAGTTGCCAAAGGTTATTGCGCTCGTAAGGATTGGTGTTGTGCGGCAATTCACCGAGTTCATCGGGCATCACGAACAGGCGCGTATTCGGATGATGCTGAACCGCGAAATAACGATCCCGCCAGTTATCTCCGGCGAAGCTGACCGATTTTTCGAGAAACTCCGGCACAGCGAAAGGAATACGGATCTGCAATTGCAAGCCATGCCGCAGGCACGCCTCGGCAAAGATCAAATCGCCGCCGCAAGCGCCGCCGCACATGGCAAGATCGTCAGGACCGGCCTCAAGAGCGGCTAACTGCTTCGCAATCGCATTGATCGCATCCTTTTCCTTAGCCGCCGGAAAACGTGGAGCGGTCCGGCCGGCCGCATCGACCATGTGGCCGCTGAACAAAAACACCTTGCGCGGCGGCCGGCTGCTTTCAGGCTTTTCCAGCGCGGCGAGCGCTTTGTCGAATACGTTAATCGCGGCGGATACCGGCTCCGGACGAAAATCGAGTGCCTGCAATAAGCGCAACTGCTGCCGGGAAGAATCCAGAGCGAACCAATCGTCGCGCGCCGCCGCGACCGCATATTTATAGGCCTTATCTACTGTTTTTTCGTCGCCGACCAAGACTTCGAGATCAGCCAGCGTGACTCTGGCCCAATAATTCTTTTTATTGGAGGTTTCGCGGGTCAACTCGCTAGTTACGGCCCAGCGCACGCCGCCGATCATCGCGGTCAATTCCTCGTCGTCCTTGTTTTCGTCCAACAAATACCGCAGCAAAAAAGACAGGGTCAAGGCGTTGATGCCCGCATAGTAGCTTTCCGGCTGTTCGATAAAGCCCTGACGATAAGCCCGGATCGCTTCCTTTAATTGCTCGCTCTCACAGGCCGCATCATCTTTCATGACATCCTTGCCAACGCCTTCTTTTCGCCACAGTCCGATCCAGCGTTCTTTCTCTAATCGGCCAAGTAACGCCCAGGTCTCGGCATCGCGGGGATGCTTATCCGATAAATCCTTGAACCATTGCCCGGCAAGCGCGGTTTTCCCGAGCCGCCCCAGTGCAATTCCTTTTTTCTGCGCGCAGGCCAAATCATCCGGTTCGATCGCCAGCGCCTTTTCGAATTGTTCGAGCGCATAGGCAAATTGGCCGACACTCATCAAGGCATTGCCGGCAGTCCGGTAGCCTTCCAGCTTCAATGCATAAGACGGCGCTTCATCGGCCAGCACCAGAATGTCGCCAGGCCTGTTATTCTTGCGCGCAACCTCGACCCGGCTTTCCCATTGTTCATGTTTGCGCCAGAACCCATCCGCGTTCTTGACGCGCAACGACTTCCAGTCGGGCTCCTGCAAATTGGGCAGATATTGATAGACCGGGCTGCTTGGCCGGCTTCGTTGCGATTGCAGGGTTTCCAACGCCACCTTGCCCAAAAGCGCTCGATCCTCCTTCAAAAACGCGGGATCGGGCGCGCCGTCCTGCAAATGGTAATGCAGGGTTCGATCCACACAGACATCGAACGGAATCTTGTCGGAACCTGAGCGAATCTGCACGATGCCGCGCGCGCGGAGGCCATGCCGCACACCTAGTTCATACCAGGCGTTGGCGTTGTTGATCGACAAATCGGCCACCACCAGATCGGCCATCAGCAATTCCTGAAACATGTCGGCGCGAATATCGCCCGGCAAAATATCTTCGTCGGCCCGAAACGGCTCCAGCCCAACATCCAATAAGGCCGGTTTGATCAAGTCCCGATAAACGCTGTTAAAGTCGATGCCTTCTTTGACGCCAAAAGGCATCACGATAAATACGTGTTGAGCCATGTCGGTTGGGTACTCCGGTTCGCTTGCGTTACATCTAGTCTAAGTGGACTTTGGCAGCGTTTGCAACTTTAATCCGGCTCCGGCAACCCGATAGGCTCCAGATCGCTCTCGATGCCCAACACTTCGACGCCGCGCAATTTTCTTTCCATGACCGCGGTGCGTGTCGTTTTCAGTCTTTCCAGTGAATTCGATGCGGTCGTGAGCTGCTTATAAACAGTATCCAAAAGTTCGGAATATTTACCGAATTCGGTCTTCACCTCGGCCAGCACCTTCCAGACCTCACTGCTGCGTTGTTGCACGGCCAATGTCCGAAAACCCATGTGCAGGCTGTTCAGCAAGGCCGACAAGGTGGTCGGGCCGGTAATCGTGACCCGGTAAGTGCGCTGCAATTTTTCGAACAGCTCCGGCGACCGCAGGACTTCCGCATACAAGCTTTCGACCGGCAGGAACATGATTGCAAAATCGGTCGTATGCGGCGGGTCCAGGTATTTGCCGGCGATATCCTTCGCGAAACTTTCGATCGCTTTCAGCAGCTGTTTTTGCGCCGCATCGATCGCCGCCGGATTGCCTTCGTCCAACGCACCGAGCAGTAATTGATAGCTTTCGAGCGGAAATTTCGAATCGATCGGCAGCCAAACGGTCTTATCGTCGGCTTTGCCCGGCAGTTTGACCGCATACTCGACATTCGCCTGACTGCCCTTTTTGGTCGCGACATTCACGCCGTATTGCTCGGGCGACAGGATTTGTTCCAGAATGTTGCCGAGCTGGTATTCGCCGAGGATGCCGCGCGTTTTGACATTGGACAGCACTTTCTTCAAATCGCCGACGCCGACCGCCAGATTCTGCATCTCGCCGAGCCCCTTATGCACCTGATCCAAACGGTCGCTGACCAGTTTGAACGACTCGCCGAGACGCTGTTCCAACGTATTGTGCAACTTTTCATCGACGGTCTGGCGCATTTCATTCAGTTGCCGGGAGTTGTCTTCCCGGATCGCAAGCAGCTGTTTTTCGATCGCTTCGCGGATTTCGCTGATGCCGGTTTTGGCCAATTGATTCGCTTCTTGTTGCTGGCGATTCAAATCGGAGAATTTAAGCCGTAGCTGTTCGTTGAAATCCTTGATGCCTTCGGCAAATTTGGCTTCGAACGAATTGAGTCCGAGGGTCAATTCCTGGCGGTTTTCCTTCGCATCGGCTTTAATGCCTTCCTGAAACTGTTTTAATGTCTCGGCGGTTTTATCCCTAAAATCGTCTTGTTTTCGGTTTAACGACTCGCCGGTCGCCTGGAACGACCGACTGACGCTTTCCCTGAATTCGCTGGCGTTATTGATCAGTCTTTCGGACATGTTTGCCAGGCCATTCTTGAATGTATCCATCTGCACATTTTGCGTGCGCTGGCTTTCGACGATCCGGTTCAACAAGGCATCCTGGAGATTTTTAAACGCTTCCTGCAACTCGCGCCGATTTTCCGCGCTGACCTCCCGGAGTTCCTTTCTGGAGTCTGCAAAGCCCTGCTGCAAAGCGGCTTCCATATTTTTTAACTTCAACAGAAGCTCCTGCAAACCGGCATCCTGCGCAGCCTTCAGCAAAACCTGCAAACGCTGCAATACGAGCAGTTGCATGATCACGCTCGCCACCAATAATAAACCGGCGATGATCGCCGCCGGCATCCAGTCAAACGCCATACCATTCCTCTCTCGTTTAAGTCAAAATGATCAACAATAGCCGCGGCCAACCCCATTTTGATGGCGAATTCAGCCCTAAGCAAATTTCGCCAAAAGTAATGAATGGGGATTCAACATTCCGCAACGCTTCATAAAACGCTCATAATTCTACGCTGTCCGATTCGCTCTCGCGTCACTGGGGATCGTCTGGCGAGTGATTCTTTAGCTTTTTGCCGTAGATAGCGCCGCTTATTGATAATGTCCGTCAATTCTTCGGTAGTGAGCTGCCGACACGGTCGCCGAATCATCGAATGACAACATGAACCGCTGGCAGCATAGAGGCTCTTCGGGATTGAAAGAGCCCTCGGATGTCGCTGTAGAATCACGCGTCGAAGAGGAAAAATTGATGGAATACAGCCGAATACGCACTGCCCCCTGGAAGCCCTTGCAGGGCAGGAATCAGTGCGAGTCTAGAATCCTCGCGATACCTGCCGCAATAATACTTTATATAACAATGTTTTATTATACATTAATCAGCGGTCGTGGACAGGTTCTTTAATTTGGCAAAGTATAATTAGCAACCTGATTTCTATCATTTTGCCAAAACCTCGCGGACATTCAGTATTAATCAACATGCAAAATTTTCCAGACATCGGCACACCACCCGCCCATGGCGATTGAAAGGTAAATGATCGATAATAATACTGTTTTTATTTTTTGCCTGGAAAATAAAATTGCTAAAAACCGGTATTTTTTTGCACGGAAATTAACAATAACGCCATTAAAACAATGGATTTCGCTAACTGAAACTAATACGATGGTAATATGGCCGCATCTAGATTATAACTTGATAGGTCTCGCCGGCCGGAGTGTATCGAGGCCGTGTTTGGAATCTTTTTCATCCGA
This sequence comes from Methylomicrobium sp. Wu6, assembly GCF_035916875.1. Lineage (NCBI taxonomy): Bacteria > Pseudomonadati > Pseudomonadota > Gammaproteobacteria > Methylococcales > Methylococcaceae > Methylomicrobium > Methylomicrobium sp. Wu6. The sequence goes on along the minus strand of NZ_JAXUHN010000094.1, from coordinate 142,021 downwards.
TAAGAGGAGCCGAGATAAATGAAAACGCGAAACAAACCGAGGTTATGGGCAGCTTTCGCTGCCGTTCTCACGGCAACTCCCTGTCCCAGCATCGGGCAGACACTCCCCAGCGCGCAGGCAGCACTCGAGTATAATTACTCGACCCCAATCATGCCAGGTATCGCGGCGCCGGACAGGATCGAAACGCACGTCGGCACGTTGAACTTTTTCGACGGAGTCCCCGACAATGCATCCGTCGAGAAGCTCTATGACAGCCTCGATTTTCAACGCGCGGTACAAGCCTATCTGCTGGCGATACCGGCCGTGAGCCAAGTCGCGAATCGCAACGCCATCCGTGAACTTGGGCCGGTGAATGGCACCGTGCCGATTTTCGAGCAATTAATGGACTCCCGTTCGATCTTTCTCACTCCGAACGACAACACCGTCTACAGTTGGGCTTGGCTCGATCTCAGCAAAGGCCCGCTGGTACTGAACGTGCCGCCGAAGGTGCTCGGCGCGATCAACGACATGTGGTTTCGCTGGGTAATTGATCTCGGTATTACCGGGCCGGACAAAGGCAAGGGCGGCAAGTACCTGTTGCTGCCGCCCGGCTACAAAGGCCAAGTGCCGAAAGGCTACACCGTCGTGCAATCGCCGACGTTCAATCTCTGGATCCCTTGGCGAAGTTTCCTCGTCAACGGCGACCCAAAACCGGGTGTGGAGCTGGTAAAAAAGTTCACGAAAATATACCCGCTCTCCCAAGCCGCCAAGCCGCCGCAACTGAAGTTCGTCGACCTCTCCGGCAAGCCTTTCAACACGGTCGCCCCCGCCAACTACGGATTCTGGGAACTGCTTGATCAGGTCGTTCAGGAAGAGCCGAGCGAGTCGCTCGATCAAATCCGGCTCGGGTTCTATGCTGCGGTCGGCATCCAGAAAGGCAAGCCGTTCGCGCCGGATAGCCGGATGAAGAAGATCCTCTCCGATGCCGCCGCGGTGGGTGATGCAACCGCCCGTGCGATCGCCTTCAAGATTCGAGATAAAGACGCCTATTACTATCCGAACAGTGCCTGGCAACTTCCGTTCATCGGTGGCTACAAATTTCAGACTCAGTCGAATGTGCTGAACCTCGATGCCTACATTTTTTACTACTTCATGGCCACCGGCGTCACACCAGCCATGGAGGAGAAAATGGTCGGCCGCGGCTCCCAATACGCATGGGCTGCCCGTGACGCCAACCGGGAGCCGCTCAACGGCGGGAAGAACTATAAGCTGCACTTGCCGCCCAACATACCCGTGAAGGATTTCTGGTCGGTGATCGTCTACAGCAACCAGACGCGCGCGATGCTCCAGACCGACCAGCAGTTCCCGAGCGTCTCCAGCCAAACCAAAGGGCTCATGGTGAATGAGGACGGATCGGTGGATATCTACTTCGGGCCGAAACCGCCCCCCGGCAAGGAAACGAATTGGGTGCAGACTATCCCCGGAAAAGGCTGGAACACGATTCTGCGCCTCTACGGCCCCCTGAAGCCCTGGTTCGACAAGACGTGGCGGCCTGGAGAAATCGAACTCCAATCATGACTAACTCACACGGTCCATTGGCGGAAGCGCCGACGGGCAGTTCAACAACGGGATGAATCTGACGCACAAATACCGGCGTTTCGTTGCGGTCTGAGCGCCGGCTTGCCCGAACGCTCTCAGAAACGGTAGCCTGCGAATTTAACTTTTTACAGTGGCGCCTCAAGGCTGCGTGTCAATCCAGCTGGATAACCACCATTTCTTAGGCAACCACATTTGGGCTAACGAGGTGAATAACATCACGGTAGAAGCAAGACTGTAGCCGATGCCGCCGATCATGGTCAACCAGGCAAATACGGGAAAGAACTTAGTGAGCCACCAGGATAGAACATCTAACATGAGGAATGCAAAAGGTGTTGCAATCAAGAGAATTTGCCAGCGGCTTGGAAATTCAGCCATCGCAAAAATCCAGCCCACAAACATAAAGATGAAAGAGATACCGAATAAATGAATATGGGAAACTCGTGTGAGCAGGCTAATACTAGCGCCATGATCAACCTGAGCGGCTTTTTCTAAGTTCTCAAGTTTGGTGAAATTGGGTAATTCCGAACCGCCATTATGACAAGAGGCGCAATACTTTTGAATTATCGGTTCGATTTTATCTGTCCATTGCGCGGCAGGTGCTCCGTCATGGGTCCATTGAATGAGTTCAAATCTGACTTCAGCGGGCGCCATAGCTTTCATCTGGCCGTTTAACATAGATTCCAACTTGGATCCTGTACGATTACCGTAGTAACTGTAAATGATGTCATTAATTGAAAGTCCGGGCTTGCCATCGGCCATACCATGGGTAAGCATAATTTGTGCGCCTGCCATCATTAAACCTAAGCCGATAACCATCAGGAATCCTGTAAACAGGACTTTATACTTTAGGGGAAGCAGAAAGAGCGAAGTCACTTGGGTCACTTGAGAAAACCTTGTCGGATTTGAAACAAAAGAACGAGGGCATGATTCTATTTAAAAAATGTCGCTGGATTTTACACGAATATGCGGTTAGCAATACTCTTGCTAATCATGATGAAATAATTGGTTGGGAACCCGCAACCAATATTTATCACTTTCAGTAACTGTTTTAATGGGGCACGCGCAATAAATTTTTATAAAAAATGCGGTCGGAATTATTTACACAGTCAAGTTTAGCACTGCTCCGCGGCAGATATTGTATGCCGCAGAACAAGGTTAATACCGGAAATACGCTTATACTTGGCTACATCTAATGCGCTTAGGAGGCTGGATGAAGATCGTCAACCGAATACTTAATGCGAATAAAGGCCGTGATCCCGAGCGGCTGGCCTTGAAATACAGCGCGATGCGTAGCAATGCTTTTGCTTTTCTAAGAGGTACGAACCATCTCTTCTATGACCGTTTGCCTAAGAGCGGCATCTGTAAATCGGCACCGCTGACGTGGTGTTGTGGTGATCTGCATCTAGAGAATTTCGGCAGCTATAAGGGCGACAATCGGCTCGTTTATTTCGATATCAATGATTTCGACGAAGCCGCGCTGGCGCCGCCCAGTTGGGAGTTGTCGAGAATGATCACAAGCATCATGGTAAGCGCACATTCCTTTGACATTTCTACCGAGAATGCAAAAAAGCTATCGGAGCAATTCATCGAGTCCTATGCTGAGGCACTGTTAACGGGTAAAGCCCGCTGGGTCGAGAGAGAAACAACTCAAGGAATGGTTAGAGAATTACTGGAGCAATTGCGGCAGCGCACTCGCGTAGATTTTCTTAATACTCGTACTCAGAAACAACACAAGCTACGGCATTTTATTTTGGATGGCAAGAAATCACTTCCGGTATCCGAGGCGCAGCGTACCGAAGTAACCCGCTTTATGGAGCGTTTCGCTAGCACTCAGCCTCATCCGGAGTTCTATAAAGTTTTGGACGTTGCTCGCCGTATCGCCGGAACAGGAAGCCTTGGTGTCGAACGTTATGCCATTCTGGTCGAGGGCAAGGGATCGCCTGACCAGAACTATCTGCTTGACTTGAAACAGGCGCGACCCTCGTCTATGGCGAAACATTTAACAACTATTCAACCCGCGTGGAATAATGAAGCGGAAAGAGTCGTTACATTGCAACGACGCATGCAAGCCGTTTCGATGGCCTTTCTGTATCCGGAAGTCATCGGTACGCGGTCCTACGTTTTACAGGCTTTGCAACCGTTCGAAGACCGTGTTCCGTTGGCTAAATACCACCGCCATATCGACAGCCTGACAGGCGTGGTGCAGGTAATGGGGCAGTGCGTGGCATGGGCTCAGTTAAGGAGTTCGGGGCGTCAAGGCTCGGCCATCGCTGATGAGCTCATTGATTTTGCGGAGCGCAAAAAATGGCGCTTCAAATTGTTGGAACTGGCCTACGAACTTTCAAATCAAGTCAAGGAAGACTGGCAGACATACTCCGAGTCTTATGATGACGGCGCATTCCAAGTTATCTAAAAAATAGGTGGGCACGAACATGATAACGATGTATCTATTAATGCCGGCAAACATCCTGCAGCTTACAACATGACCTGGCTAGTAGAGGCCTTAAATCAGGGTTCTTGCGCCCTCAACTGGTCAGGTCCCGGGTTGGCTGTCAACATCAAGCTGCTGATTAAATTGCTGGCCGCCCTTCTTCTCGGTGTGCTGGTCGGCTATGAACGCTTCTATCATGGACACGCCGCAGGCATGCGGACTTATGGACTGGTCTGTATGGCTTCATCCGGGTTGGTTGCAATTTCTGGCTACCCGGAAGCCTGGTTAGACGGTCATATTGCGGTTGCCAATATGACGGAACCGACGCGTGTTATTCAAGGAATCGTGACAGGCATTGGCTTTCTCGGAGCTGGCGTTATCGTGCACGAACAGTTTTCCACCCGCGGCCTGACCTCGGCGGCATCGATCTGGGCATCTTCGGTGATTGGCATCATGGTCGGCATAGGATTCTATCCGGGGGCTATTTTCCTCACCGCCCTCTCAGCAATGTGTATGGTTTTGGTTAAAACGATTGAAAATCGACTGCCCACACATGAGGAAATAGCCGTAATACTTGAGTTTCGCAAGGATGCCGCTCCGAGCGTCGAGCACCTGCGGCAGTATGCCAAGGAAAGAGGATATACTATTGCCAGCCGATCATTTTCCATCATTACCCGTGACGCGAAGGTTGAATGGCATTTCATTGCAGTGGCAATCGACCGCTCCGTTGAAGAGCCGATTGCCGCGCTCGCCGAAGAGCTATCCATCATTGACGGTGTCATCGGGTTCCAGTTTGCGTATGCACGCAATTAATATTGAATGTTCGGTCTTTCCTGCTGTGGCGGCCTCAAATCGACTCTGCGCCAGTCCTCAAAAATTCTGATTGGCCAAAAATTACCCCGCATCTTAAAGTCCTAGTCAATGCTAAAAATCGGCCATTGAGCACTTGAAGAAATCGGTCGCGGCAGAATTGCAGTTTTTTTAATCTCGGCGTTTAAATACAAACTCGTGCATCGGTTCAAGGCTTAATTTTGAGGTTTTACTAGCAGGTTTACGTCCACCGTCCGCTTGGTTTTTGACGCAGTGGCGAATAAAATTATCAAGCTCTTCCTTCGCGATTTTTTCGTTGCTAAAAGGCCCAAAGCTGCATTCCCGCGCATAAAAGAACCATTCTGTCATTCCTGTTTTAGGGTTACGTTGGCTATAAATTCTTTCTGCCTCAAACATTTTAATCTTCCCCCGATTGAAAATAGAACAGATTATCGTAGCAAACAAAGCACCACAAAAAGTCCCTTTTTTGATAGAGACAATGGCCGAAGGTTTTAATTGGGTTTAATGACATAGTTTCAATAGGACGCTGGCCGGAAATTTAAAAAAAATGGCGATAAACAGCAAACAGGAATAGTCTACCGAACGCCATAGTTTAGTTCGCCCCCCCAGAAATCTTCCTTCGGTGGATACGCAATTACTTGGTGACCTTGGACAACAGGTAGTCCAAGGTCTCTTCCTGATTGGGCGTAAGGGGCTTGTCTTTATTCAACCGCTGCCGTAAGTTCAATAGAAACTGTCCTTCAAAAGGCCTCAGCCTACTCTTATGCGCCTCGCAATCGTCAATCTGTTTAATAAGTTCGTCTTTCCAATCGGCCATGGTACTCACCTTCCTGAGGACATAAACTTTTGATAATCACTGCTTCTCCCATGTATCGAAGAAAGAAGGCACTTACTGTAAATATTCTTTGAAAAAGATTAGCAGAATGATTAGGTTCTGTTGACATTTTGTAACCACTATACAAAGTTCCCGCCCATTATAGACGAAGATGAGTAACGGAATTGAGCGACAACCAATGGAAAATACTTTATGCTGGATCATGGACGAGTCTGTTGGGCCCATAGAAACATGTCTTCCGTTTCCGAAAGCCGTGTTACGGATTTTGCGTAGCGGTACGCAAGGGCGTTTGTTGCCGACGTCATTGCGCAATTGGCATTCTGTTTTTAAACGATTCTCGCGCCGGTGCAAACAGGATGTCTGGAAAAGACTGCACGCAAGCTGTAGCTGCTACCGGATGTACGGCAAGTATTGGTCGATAGCAGGATAAAATGCTCTTCCTGTTGATACCGGTTGAAACTCTATCAAACATTTCGATTCTAAGCTATTAAATTTACAGGAAGAATCTTATCAATTCGTTGGCCGATCAAAATCCGGAATGAGTCCATAACGCCTGCCAAAATTCAATCGGTGCCAATACTTAAAAGGTTTCGGGCGGGAACGAGGCCCCTTCGATTGTTGTTTTTGCCGAACCGGACAATTCCAAGAGATCAATCACATTCAACCTAATCGCCAATCGCATGAGTTCTATGTCACTGGCCACGCCGAGTTTGCGTTTGATCACATAATGGCAATTGCAGACCGTTTTCGGGCTGATGTTGAGAGTTTGCGCAATGTCTTCGACCGTTTGCGCGTCGACCAGCAGGCGCAGAATCTCGAACTCCCGTACCGTGAGCGTCTCCAGGGCCATACGCTCGCTGCCCAGTTTTTCCAGCGCCAGAGCCTGGGCGATATCGGGACTCAGGGTGTACCGGCCGGCATAGACTTCGCCAATCGCACACAGCAAGACCTTCGGCGCACTGCTTTTGGTAATGTAACCCAAGGCACCGGCGCGGCATGCCTGCACCGCAAAACTCGGATTTTGATGCATGCTGAACACCAGAATCTTTGCCTCCGTACTGCGTTGTTTGATACGGCTGATGAGTTCCAGACCGCTGCTTCCGGGTAGGGAAAGATCGGTAATCACGACATCCGGACTGCATTCTTTGAATTGCCGATAGGCCTGGACAGCGTCTGCCGCTTCCGCGACCACCCGCAAGCCGGCGTGCTTTGCCAGCAGCGCGCGATAGCCTTCGCGAACGATGGCGTGATCGTCAACCAGGAGAATATTGATCGTTGCCGAAAAAGTCATGTCTACGCCTCAATCGGCAATTCGGCTTCGACCCGCAAACCGTGCGGCTGGACGATTGCAAGCGCTAGATGGCCCTGCAACGCAGTGACGCGCTCGCGGATGCCGAGCAGGCCGATGCCCGGCCCCTCGACAAAAGGCTGTGCGTTGGCGATGCCGTCGTCCTGGACGGTCAAAGTGACCACATCCTTGCCGACAGTCAGCGTCACGTTGGCCGTCGCTGCAGCCGCATGTTTCGCAATATTGGTTAGGCACTCCTGAGCAATCCGAAACAGCGTAACCGCCAGCGGCTCAGGCAGCGCGGCACAGTCGCCGACGATGTTCAGCCGATAACGGGTCCGGCCGCCGCTACGTGTATTCCATCCCGCTACCAGGCTATTCAGACTGGCGGCAAGCCCCAGTTCGTCGAGCTCGGCGGAGCGCAAACGCCCCAGCAACCCACGCACGCCGCCCATCATTCGCTGGCTGATTCGGCCGATATGCTCGGCTTCATCGATCAACGCCGAGCCCTGTTGCTCTGCGCTATGGGCAATCGATGCGGCGACGGCGTTGATGGCGGCCAGACATTGACCGAACTCGTCATGCAGTTCGCGCGCCAGATAGCGGCGCTCTTCTTCTTGCATATTGATAAGCTTGACGGCGAGCTTTTGGCGTTCTTCTAAAAGTTGCTGCTGACTGGCCGCGAGTTGATTGATGGCGGCGGCAGTACGTTGCCATTCAAGCAATTCAAACGTTGGCAGACGATAAGCTAAATTGCCTTTTCCCATCGTTTCCAATGCGGAGACAATAATGCCTGCCGGGCGTAAGGCCCGCTCGATACTTAGATAAACCAATGCGCAAACCGCCAAAACGGTAATCGCAGACAGCCCCATCAGGTCGCAGATATTGCTCCAGGTCTGCTCTATGTCCATCTCGACACTGGAAGCAACCGTCAGCGAACCATAAACCCGGTCATTAAATGCAATCGGTCGGCTTATCTCAAAACCGGGATTGAAAAACCGACGGTAAAAAGTCTCGAACACATCCGGCCATCCGTGCGTAGACGGTTTGGCCCCGTTGCACAGACTGTATGGGACTGAAGCGTCTACCGGCACAAAGCGGACACAAATTCCAGGCGCGCTGGCAGTCTGCTTCCAGAGCGCAAAATCAGGAAACTGGCGGGCTTGGCCAAAACCGGCGTTGATCCGCAACAACTGAAAGTCCAGTTGCTTGCCCAGCGATTCAGCGGTGTCCTGCGTCCTCTGTATGGATTGCCGGTCACTGCGATACAGCACATAGGCGGACGTAGCCAACAAGCACACCAAGGCGCCCACAACGATACGGGACAATAAATGGAATTGTAGATTCATGATCGGTCTGCCTGGCTACCTATCCGGCGGTAAACTGCATTCTAAGAGACGCGAAGCGCTCTGAAAAGAGGTTTGATCGAACGCGGGCAAATTGCCCGTACTTTGCAGGCAAATCTCGGTTTACGGCCCCTCCATCATGTCATAAATTGTTGCTTGCCTGGAGCCGCATCATAAGCCCAAGGCAATTAAAAAACACTCGATCCTCAGAACCCTAACAACCATAAGGAAAAATCCCATGTCCGGCCACCTTTTTGAAAACGCAGACATCAAATGGCAAACCTTGGGCGATATCGAGCATTTGCTTTATTCGATTCTTGATATTGACGAGCAGAACAAGATTATCGACATAATTTTTAAGTTTGCCGCACACCGGCAGATTGTGCTGCACAGGCATAAGGCCCTGAATAAAACCTTTGTTATACAAGGCGAGCATCGCCTGTATGAAGCCGATGGCAGACTCAAGGAAATCAGGCCGGTCGGCAGTTACACCTCCAGCCTGCCCATTGACGAACCGCATCGGGAAGGCGGCGGAGATCAGGATGCGGTCGTCTATTTCAGCATTCGCGGTAACGAGGGCGTACTCTATGAGATTCTGGATGATGACGGGAACGTAATTGCCACATTGAGTATGCAGGATTTCATTAATTTATACAAAAACCAGACGCAGTCAGCGTTAAATTGACTCACACTCGCCAGGAGAACACCATGAACCGGTTGACATTAACGGGAACCGTCCTGTCTATTCTATTGCTGGCCAGCCCTTCCGGACAGGCCGCGCCCCGCATCGCGATTTTGAGCTTTGAACTGAACGATATCACGTCACTACCCCATACGCCCCAGGAACAAGTGCGCACCGCATCCATTCGGCCATTGCTGGAACAAGCACTCAGCCGGGCCGGCGATTACGAAATCATTCGGATCGATGCCAACGATCAAGCCGCCGCCAATTCGGGCTTCGGCTATCTGTTCCGCTTCCATGAACTTGCCGCCAAATTGGGCGAGCAGTTCGGCGCCGACTGGGTGATTGTCGGCCAGCATAGCAAACCCAGCTTTTTGTTTTCCTATCTGCTGGCGAATGTGATTCAGGTAAAAAACTCATCGCTTGTTGCAAGCTATGCGATTGAACTCAAAGGCAGCCACGAAAAAGTCACTCAAAGAGGCGTAAATTCGCTGGCCGATAAAATTCAGGCATCGCTCGACCAATCAGCTCAATAGTTATCCGGCTACTCACCCTCAACCCGCCCCGATCGTGCCTATTGCAATAACCCAAACTTCGCCGACAACACGACGCATGTCGCCTCCAAACCGCAATCCTGCAAGACGACCACCTCAGAGACATCGGGAACGCACAAAGTCGTGTGCTGAAGATGCCGGACGACGATCTCAGCTCCATGACCGTAGGCATTGGCCTTGATGCAGAATCGCACTTGCCGTGTTCCGCTCCCTGTTGCTCAAACAGCCTGATGTTATGGACTCAACCGATCCGGATGCGGGCGGACCCTGGTCAGGCGACGGGGGGCGGAATCGATGCTAGGCGGACATGACGCGGTGATCGAACAAGCCGCCGCGGAAGCAACGCTTTTCGACGTAGAGCGAGGTCATCGCCGCCAGCAGTGCTGCGTAATTGAGATTGAAGGACAAGATGTCGCCGAGCTGGATGCGCCGACCAGCGCGGCCGGCTCAACCGGCGTGATGCCTTCGACATTGACATCCTGCCTGCCGATATTGACCAGCGCGTGCAAAATGTCGCCGTGATTCTCGAAATTCGGATGGCCGCCGAAGGCGTCTTCTCCACGCTCGCCGTTAAACGCCGAAGGCTTCTTTTTCAACTCGACGACTTCGGCCTGCAGCACGAAGGCATCCTGATAGGTGCCGGGCCAGGCGTTTCTGCGGGTGGTTTCGCGCCCCAGCAGGATACCCTCTCCTATCCGGGCATAATTGATGCGCGCAGGCAGCCTTCCCTCGGACAGCAGGATCAGGCCGCTGGAATTTAGGCCCGCAACCCATTCCAGCGATAGCGCGCAGGCCCGCTCGATTTCGCCAGCCAATTCGGAAAGATAGCGCATGTTGTTTCGGGTCGGCACAGTGCCTCCGAAACAGGCCAGGTTGGTGCCGATCCCTTTCAGCTTGATTCCTGCCAGCGGCATCATGGCTTTAGCCAAGTCGATGACATGATCGGGCCAGACTCCCTCGCGCAAATCGCCCAGATCGACCATCACGATCGTGTCATGAACCCTGCCCTGGCGCAGCGCTTATATCATGTTCCTCCTGGGGGCGATTACCATAGAGTTGCTTTTTCACTTAAACCAAGGTTCGGTTTTTGGGCGGCCATATCTAGAATCGACGCGTGGCGTTCACCGCCACGGCCCCGGATATCTGTTTGACGAATAAATTCAGATGGCTAAAGCTCAACCCTAACCCCCAACTCGACCACGCGATCCACCGGGATCTTGAAAAAGTCGATCGGACTCGTTGAGTTGTCGAACAAGAAACAAAATAGACCGCGTCGCCAGGGCGGCATCGGACTGCGCATCCGAAACGAAACGTGCTCGCTGCCGATAAAAAATGAAACCTTTTTCGGATCGAAAACTAGGCCTTCCCTGTTCAATAGTTCGAGCACTCGGCGCACATCCGCGTTTTGCTTGAAGCCATAATACAGTTTCACCCGGTAAAATTTACGGGTTTTACCGAACATTCGAATCTTAACCCGGTGCGCTTCATCCACATAAGGCTCGTCCTTGGTGACGATGGTCAGCACGATGATCTGTTCATGCAGCGCGTGATTGTGTTCGAGATTGTGCAACAGCACCGGCGGCACGCCTTTTAGCGTTCTTGCGAGATAAATCGCAGTGCCTTCGACAGTCACGAGGTTGCCGGCGATTTCCTGCTCGATCTCCTCGAACAATAAATGCTTCTCCTCCATATATTCAAGCAGCAATGCGCGTCCTTTGGCCCAGGTGGTCATCACGATATAGACGAGTGCGCCGACCCCCAACGGCACCCAACCTCCGGTCTGGATCTTCAGGCTGTTCGCAAACAGAAACTGGAAGTCGATCGCCAGAAATATCGCCAAAAAAGCCAGGCTCGTGGTTCTTTGCCATTGCCAGAGCGCCTGGATCACGATAAAAGCCAATACCGAATCGACAATCATCGTACCGGTCACCGCGATGCCATAAGCGGACGCCAGTGCCGAAGTCGATTGAAAATTGAACACCAACGTGGTCACAGCCAGCATCAAGAGCCAATTGACGGCCGGCAAATAGACTCGGCTCTTTCCGCCATCCGAGATATGCAATACATTCAGGCGCGGACAATAACCGAGCTGAATCGCCTGACGGGTCACCGAGAAGGCCCCGGAAATGACTGCTTGCGAGGCAATCACTGCCGCAAGCGTGGCCAAAATCAGCAGCGGAAATCGCGCCCAAGTAGGCGCTAGTAAATAAAATGGATTTTGCACCGCCTCAGGCTGTTCGATCAGCAAGGCGCCTTGGCCGAAATAATTCAGCAGCAAGGCAGGAAATACATAACCGAACCAAGCGAAGCGGACCGGTTTCAAACCGAACTGTCCCATATCCGCATAGAGCGCCTCGGCGCCGGTAATCACCAGCACGATCGCTCCCATGACCAGAAAACCTTTCCAGCCGACTTCGCACAAAAATTGCACTGCGTAATAAGGGTTGACCGCGAGCAGAACATCCGGATGCTGCATCAGATTGGTCAATCCCATCAAGGCAAGCGAGCCGAACCACACACACATCACCGGCGAAAAAATTTTGCTGACTTTTGCCGTTATCGAGGATTGAAAAATGAACAGACCACCCAGCGCCAGCAGCGCGATCGGCCAGACCTTGCCGTTCATGGGAGGCGAAATGATTTGCAGTCCCTCGACCGCGCCAAGCACCGAAATTGCGGGCGTGATGATGATGTCTCCGAAAAACAGCGCAGCGCCGAGGATGCCGAGCGTGACGACCGACGCCGCTTTCCGAGTATCATCCTTGCAGCCACTCAAGGCCAGCGCCATCAACGCCATGATGCCGCCCTCGCCTTTATTGTTAGCGCGCATGATGAAAAGCGTGTATTTGCACGATACGACCAGCGTCAGCGACCAGAAGATCAGCGACAGAACGCCGAAGACATGGATTTTTTCGACCGCGACACCATCCTGGAAAACTTCCTTCAGCGCATAGAGCGGGCTGGTGCCGATATCGCAAAAAACGACGCCGACAGCGCCAAACGCCAGATTGGCTATGTGTTCGCGGATAGGAGGCTGGGAATCTGAGGGCATGAAAGTATCCTCAAGAAAAAGAAGCGAGCTGGGCTGACAAGATCAGCCAGACATTGAATCTAAACTGCCGGGTTGCCAAAAACCAGGCAACCCGGCCTCAGCTAGCTGATAGCAAGAAAAATTTTATGCTTTTGAATATGACAGGCGATTTTACATATGGTCCAAAATCGCCCGTTTGACCGCATCGAGCTCGGCTTCGATCGTCAAGGTGCGCGCCGCCGAGCATTGCTTGATTGCGGTATCCGGATCTTTCAAACCGGCACCGGTTAGCGTACAAACGATCTTGCTGCCTTCGGGAATTTTGCCGTTGCGAATGTCGCGCCAGGCGCCGGCCACCGAAGTCGCCGATGCCGGTTCGCAAAAGATGCCCTCATATTGCGACAGCAGCTTTTGCGCTTCGAGAATCTCTTCGTCGGTGAATTTGTCGAACCAGCCGCCAGATTCCTTTTGCGCGGCCCAGGCGAAATCCCAGGACTGCGGATGGCCGATCCGGATCGCGGTTGCGATCGTTTCCGGGTTGTCGATCATATGGCCGGCCACGAACGGCGCGGCGCCGGCCGCCTGATAGCCGCACATGACCGGACGTTTCCGAGTCACCGCCTTATGCGTCTCGCTGTCGGTCGAATATTCCTTGTAGCCTTTCCAGTAGGCGGTGATGTTGCCCGCGTTGCCGACCGGCAGACAGTGATAGTCCGGCGCCTCGCCGAGCGCGTCGATGATTTCGAACGACGCAGTCTTCTGGCCGTCGATCCGGTAAGGATTGATCGAATTCACGATCGTGACCGGCGCGTGAGCGGCGACTTCCTTAACCAGATTCATGCCCTGGTCGAAATTCCCCCGGATCTGGAGAATCGTCGCATCGTACATCAGAGTCTGCGCGAGCTTGCCGAGGGCGATCTTGCCTTCGGGGATAATCACGAAGGCCTTGATGCCGGCGCGCGCGGCGTAAGCCGCCGCCGCTGCCGAAGTATTGCCGGTCGATGCGCAGATGATGGCGCGGCTGCCTTCCTCGACTGCCTTGGTGACCGCCATCGTCATGCCGCGGTCCTTGAACGAACCGGTCGGATTCAGGCCTTCGAATTTGACGTAGATGTCGACATCCTTGCCCGCCAGGCGCGGGATGTTCTGCAACTGAATCAGCGGCGTGTTGCCTTCGTTCAGGCTGATGATGCGCGTCGAGGCCGAAACCGGCAGACGATCGCGGTAACGGTCGATCAGACCGGTGTAATGTTTTGCATTAGACATGTGTCATTTATCCCAGGGTTTCCAGGCGAATCCGGCAGACTTGGCCGGTTACGGTTGGCAAGGCTTCGATCTTGGCGATCGCATCGTTCATTTCTTTTTCGAGCGTGATTTGGGTCAGCAGGATGATCGGCACCGCCGTCTCATTCGCCAGCGGCTCTTTCTGAATGATCGCTTCGATGCTGATCTGATGGTCGGCCAGAATTTTGGTCACGTCGGCCAATACGCCGGGCTTGTCTTCGGCGTTCAGGCGCAGATAATAAGCCGACTTGAAGCGGTCCGGAGAAAGTATCGGAATTTCCTTGATCGCGTCGGGCTGGAAGGCCAGATGCGGCACCCGGTTTTCCGGATCGCTGGTCAATGCCCGGACCACGTCGATCACATCGGCAACCACGGCCGAGGCAGTCGGATCGGCGCCAGCGCCGGCACCATAATAGAGCGTCGGCCCGACCGCATCGCCCTTAACCAGCACCGCATTCATCACGCCATTCACGTTCGCGATCAGCCGGCGCTCGGGGATCAGGGTCGGATGCACGCGCAGTTCGATGCCTTCATCAGTCTTGCGCGCGATACCCAGATGCTTGATCCGGTAGCCCAACTGTTCGGCATATTCGACATCGACGCGGGTTATCTTGGTGATGCCTTCGGTATAGACCTTGTCGAACTGCAGCGGAATGCCGAAAGCGATTGAAGCCAGAATCGTCAATTTGTGCGCGGCATCGATACCTTCGACATCGAAGGTCGGATCCGCTTCGGCATAGCCCAAGGCCTGCGCTTCGGCAAGCACATCCGCAAAATCGCGGCCTTTTTCTCGCATCTCGGTCAGGATGAAATTGCCGGTGCCGTTGATGATGCCGGCCAGCCATTGAATCTGATTGCCGCTGAGACCCTCGCGTATTGCCTTGATGATCGGAATGCCGCCGGCGACCGCCGCCTCGAATGCGACGATCACACCCTTGGCGCTGGCTTTCGCGAATATCTCGTTGCCATGCAGAGCGATCAGCGACTTGTTAGCGGTAACAACATGCTTGCCGTTCGCAATCGAGGCCAACACCATGTCTTTGACGGGGCCAGCACCGCCGATCAATTCGAGCACGATGTCGATTTCAGGGTCGTTGATCACATCATAAGGATCGGTCGTGACCGCAATACCTTCGGTATTGCAGATACGCGGTTTGCCCAGATCCCGGCTCGACGCGCGAGTCACGATAATTTCGCGCCCGGCCCGGCGGGCAATCTCGGCCGCATTGCGTGTAAGGACATTGACCGTGCCGCCGCCGACCGTCCCTAGTCCCAATATTCCGACTTTTACCGGTTTCAAAACAAACTCCCGAAATAGTTGTAGGGCACGCTGCGCGTACCATTTTTTATCCGACTGAATGCGCAAGAAAGGTACGCGCAGCGTACCCTGCATTGACCTAGCCGGCTATTATACAACCTTGTCCTTCTTCATCATATGGCGAATGCCGCGGACCGCCTGCCGGGTACGGTGTTCGTTCTCGATCAGGCCGAAGCGGACATGATCGTCTCCATACTGGCCGAAGCCGATACCGGGCGCGACCGCGACTTTCGCCTCGTGCAACATCTTTTTCGAAAATTCGAGGGATCCCATTTCTTTGTAAGGCTCGGGGATAGGCGCCCACACGAACATCGTCGCCTTCGGCTTCTCGACCGGCCAGCCGGCCGCGTTCAGGCCCTCGCAGAGCACGTCGCGCCTGCGCTGGTACATCGCGGCGATTTCATGCACGCAGTCCTGCGGTCCTTCGAGTGCGGTAATCGCGGCAATCTGGATCGGGGTAAAGGTGCCATAGTCGAGATAGGACTTGATCCGCGCCAAGGCGCCGACCAGCTTCTTGTTGCCGCACATGAAGCCGACGCGCCAGCCCGGCATGTTATAGCTCTTCGACAGCGAGAAAAATTCGACCGCGATATCTTTCGCGCCGGGAACCTGCAGGATCGAAGGCGCCTTGTAGCCGTCGAAGACGATGTCGATATAGGCGATATCGTGCACGACCCAGATCTTGTGTTCTTTCGCGAGTTCGATAATCTTTTCGAAAAAGTCCAGCTCGACGCATTGACTGGTCGGATTGCCCGGAAAATTCAGGATCAGCATCTTCGGCTTCGGCCAGGTTTCGACGATCGCGCGCTGCAATTCCTCGATGAAATCGACGCCCGGAACCAAGGGCACATGACGCAAATCGGCGCCCGCGATCACGACTCCGTAAGGATGGATCGGATAGGCCGGATTCGGCACCAGCACCACGTCGCCGGGGCCTAAAGTCGCCAGCGCCAGATGCGCGAGACCTTCTTTCGAGCCGATCGTGACGATCGCCTCGCTTTCCGGGTCCAGGTCGACATCGAAGCGGTTCTTGTACCAGGTGCAGATCGCCTTGCGCAGGCGAGGTATGCCTTTCGACATCGAGTAGCGGTGCGTGTCCGGCCGTTTCGCCGCTTCGAGCATCTTGTTCACGATATGATCCGGCGTCGGCTGATCCGGATTGCCCATGCCGAAATCGATAATATCCTCGCCCGCCGCTCGCGCTTTGGCCTTCAGTTCGTTCACGATGTTGAAAACATAGGGGGGCAAGCGGCTGATGCGGGGAAATTGGTCCATTTATTCAGATCTATACGAAAAAATAATTAAAGGGTCCGTCGTTGATCGACAGTATATTCTAGTCCGCCGAACCGAGAAACTGCTCGACGCGCTGCAAGTCTTCAAGCGTATCCACACCGGCCGGCGGAATTTTATCGACTATGCTGACCGCGATCGCTTCGCCGTGCCACAAAATACGGAGCTGTTCGAGCGATTCGGTTTTCTCCAGCAAGGAAGCGTCCCAGTTGCAGTAACGCCGCAAAAAATCGACCGTGTACGCATACATGCCGATGTGCCGGTAATAAGGCATGTTGCCTATCAAAGTTCTGTTGCCGGCAGCAAATCCGTCCCGATCCCAGGGAATCGGCGCGCGGCTGAAATACAACGCGTAGCCGTTCCGGTTCAGGACGACCTTGACCGCGTTCGGATTGAAGATTTCCTCGCTGTTCCGAATTTCGGCCGCCAGTGTCGCAATGCCGGCCCGCTGCTGGCCGGCTAGCACGGCCGCGGCGGCGCGCAGGTAAGCCGGATCGATTAACGGCTCATCACCTTGCAGATTCACGATGATGTCATCGCCGGCCCAGCCCAACTGCTCGGCCACTTCCGCGATCCTTTCGGTACCGCTCTGATGATCGGCTCGAGTCATTACCGCGTTGAGGCCCAATTCCCGAACGAACCGATAAATACGCTCATCATCGGTCGCGACGACGATCTCGTCCGCATCCGCCTCACGGGCGCGCTCGCAGACATGCGCGATCATGGGTTTGCCGGCGATAGCCAACAACGGTTTGCCGGGCAGCCGGGTGGAACCGTAGCGCGCCGGAATCACGACTTTGAAGCGAACGCTCATTATTTGCTCAGAGCTTCGGCTTCTTCTAGGCTCAGCGCACGCGCCTCATCCTCCAGCATCACCGGAATATCGTCGCGAATCGGAAAGGCCAGCCGGTCGGGCTTGCAAATCAATTCCTGTTTGGCTTTATCATAAATCAGCGAACTCTTGCAGATTGGACAAGCCAGAATGTCGAGCAATTTTTTATCTATCATGCTTCTCACTTAATAATTCGATTAACCGTACGGCAAAAGCGGGATCAACTTCCGCCTGCACCGGAACAGCCCAAAGCTTTTCATTGGCAAATTCTTTACATTTTACCGCATCCTTGTCGGTCATTAGAACCGGAAGCGTATCGCTGAATTCGACATCCTGACGCTGAAAGGCAAAATGATCTGGAAAATCATGCCGGATACAGGCCAGCCCGGCAGTTTCCAGGTGGTTAAAAAATCGCGCCGGATACCCGATACCGGCCACTGCATGACAAGCCCCACCCTTAAATTCAGCCAGCGGTTTGCATTGCCCAGTCACAAGATTTACCGCTTCCCGCCCTGTCATCCGCATCGTGAATTCATTCGGCTGCGCCTCGCAGCCGTTCACGACGACCAAATCGACTTCGCCGAGTCTTGTCACCGGCTCCCGCAAAGGGCCGGCCGGCAGACACCAGCCATTGCCGAAGCGCCTTTCGCCATCGATCATCGCGATCTCGATCGCTCTGCCGAGCGCGTAATGCTGCAAGCCGTCATCGGACAACACCACATTGCAATGCGCCCTTTCGAGCAGCAATTGACAGGCTTCGACCCTAATCGGCGACACCGTCATCGGGCAACCGGTCTTCACCGCGATCAGCAGCGCTTCATCGCCGACTGCACTGGCATCGCTCCCGGCGTCGACCCATTGCGGCCACTTATCCGGCTTGCCGCCATAGCCTCGGCTCACAATGCCCGGGTAAAAACCTTGTTCTTTTAAAAACCGCGCCAGCCAGATGATCAACGGCGTCTTGCCCGAACCGCCGACCGTGATATTGCCGACCACGATCACCGGCACCTGAAACGTTGTGGTTTTCAACAAACCACGACGGTAACACGCCCGGCGCAGCTTGACGATGCCTTCGAATAATTCGCTCAAAGGCCACAACAAAGCACCGACGCAAGTTTTCTGATACCAGATTCGTGCCGCCTGCCGCGACAGCCAAAGTTTCATTCGTCCTGTTTAGGCTGCTGCGCTTCGAAAGTAATATGCGTAAACCCGGCGCGGCCTGCCGCATCGAGCGCGCTGATCACCGCCTGATGCGGCGTCTTGCCGTCCGCGCTGATGATGAACGGCAGGTCGGTCAAGTTGGCAGCCATTTTTTGCAACTCGCGCAGCAGAGTCTCCGGCTTTTGATCGATCAGTTGATGCAGCATGCCGTCGGCACCCTTCATATAATACAGGCCGTCCGCATCGATCACTAACGTAATCGATTTTGGCAGCGCTTCAGCCTCGGAAGCGCTGGCTTCAGGCAATTTGATGCTGACTTGAGTTTGCCGGTTGAACGTCGTGGATACCATAAAAAAAAGCAAGAGTACAAAAAGTACATCGATCATCGATATCAATGTAATATCGATTTTTCGCCTTTTTCTACGCTGGAAATTCATAAAACCGCCTCGCGCTCGCCATGCATCATTTCGATCAGCCGCAATGCTTCCATTTCCATACTGATCACATAATCATCGACTCGGCGCAGGAAATAGCGATGAAAAATCAAGCTAGGAATCGCGACGGTCAGGCCGGTCGCGGTTGTGATCAGCGCGACCGAAATACCGCCCGCGAGGACCGTCGGATCGCCCGCGCCATGCTGCATCAGTTCGGAAAAAATCTCAATCATGCCGAACACGGTGCCCAACAAGCCAAGCAAGGGTGAAATTTCGGCGATCGTGCCCAGTGCATCGAGAAAGCGCTCGAGATCATGAGTCACCTGACGCCCCACGTCTTCAATCGATTCTTTCATCATCTCGCGGCCGTGCGCACTGTCCACGATACCGGACGCGATGATGCGGCCCAAGGGGGAACTGGTTTTCAGCCGGCGCAGCGTCATTTCATCGAGCCTGTTTTCACGATGCAGTTTCCACACCTGCACAACCAGATCCTGCGGTATGATTTTGTTGCGCTGCAGAGTCCAGAACCGTTCCGCCACAATGCCCATCGCGCCGATCGAACAGATTATCAAGGGCAACATCATCCAGCCGCCGCTTTTAATTATTTCAAACACATTACACCTTGTTATTCAAAAAAGTTTGCCAAGTCACGAAATCCCCTAAACCCGCTATTCTAGCCTTGCTGCGACGATTTCGCCATGCTTCCTCGCATCCCTGCACAGGCGATCACAAAAGCCAGAAAAGACAATAGTGCCGCGATCGCAAAAATTATGGCGGCGCCCAGCACATCCCAGAAATAACCACTGTACAGACTGCCCAGCATGCCGCCGATTCCGAAACTGAAACTGCTGTACAACGCCTGCCCCTTGCTCAGATGCTGTTCTCCAAAATAGTGCTGCACCAAATGGATCGCAGCAATATGGGCGGAACCGAAGCTCGCCGCATGCAGCAACTGTGCCGATACGAGAAATATCGGATTGCCCGCATAGCAACCGATCAGCAACCAGCGCGCCGTCGCCAACAGCAGACTCCAGAGCAGAATGCTCCGCAGGCTGAAGCGGCCGAGCAAGGGCCGCATGAAAATGAAAAGAATGATCTCCGCGAATACGCCCAACGCCCATAGACTGCCGGTCGTTGCGGCAGAATAGTCCAACTGCTGAAGATAGATCGAATAAAAAACATAATATGGCCCATGCGCGGCCTGCAACAACATCGATACCACCAGAAAAGCCAGCACTTCGGGGCGTTTCAATACGGACAGCACACCGGAAGTGGAAACGTGCGCCGGACGAGGAGCGGCCCGCGGCAGCATCAGCGTCACGATCCAGTTCAACAGCAGCAGCGTGATAATGAACAACGGCAACTGTATAAACGAACGATGGTCAAACCACCACCCAAGGCCCAGCACCGTCAAGATGAATCCCACCGAGCCCCAGAGCCGAATCCGGCTGTAGCGGTGCGCATCGTTGCCGAGATTCTCCAGGGTAACCGCTTCGAAAAGCGGCAACGACGCGTTCCAGAAAGCGCCAAAACCGAAGGTGCAGACTGCCATCCCAAGATAACCGCGCGCAACTAAAAACCACGAAAATGCCATGGCCGAGGAAAACAGCGTCAGCCGAATCAGACGCAGATTTCTGCCGGTCCGGTCCGCGATCCAGCCCCAAAAATTCGGTGCGATGATCCGGGTTCCGACCAGCACCGCCGACAAATTGCCGATTTGCACCGCATCGAAACCGAGATGTTTAAGGTACAGGTTCCAATAGGGCAAAAAGCCGCCGAGCGTCGCGAAATAAAACAGATAAAAACCCGACAGGCGCCAATAGGGAACGGACATCAAAACAGTTCAGGATAAAGGCCATTTGGCCGGATGGGGCGGGTCTCAGGCGCAAAGCGATACACTTTTGCGCCAATCGGGCTTATCTTAAAATCGGTAAGCCGGACCGCACATCGCTATTCTGCGCCCGATGCCGGAGATAATGATCCATGATCACGATCGCCATCATCGCCTCCGCGATCGGCGTTGCGCGAATGCCGACGCAAGGATCGTGACGCCCCTCGGTGACGACTTCGATCGACTCGCCGCGCACGTTGATGCTTCTGCCGGGGAGTCGCAGGCTCGAAGTCGGCTTCAACGCAATGCTGGCGATAACATCCTGGCCGCTCGAAATGCCGCCCAATATGCCGCCCGCATGATTGCTCAAGAAACCGTCCGGTGTGATCTCGTCGCGAAACTGGGTGCCCTTGCTGTCGATGCAGGCGAAACCGTCGCCGATCTCGACACCCTTGACCGCATTGATGCTCATCAGTGCATGCGCGAGGTCCGCATCGAGCCGGTCGAAAATCGGCTCGCCGAGGCCCGGCGGCACATTCGTCGCGACCACGTTGATGCGCGCACCGATCGACTCGCCTTCTTTGCGTAGCGCATCCATAAATTTTTCGAGTTCAGGAACGCGCTCCACATCCGGGCAAAAAAATGGGTTTGTATTCACGACCGACCAATCCAGCTTGTCGATCTTGATCGGGCCCAACTGCGCCAGATAGCCGCGAATCTCGATGCCGACCTTTTCCCGCAGATATTTTTTCGCGATTGCGGCCGCCGCGACCCGCATCGCGGTTTCGCGCGCCGACGAACGGCCGCCGCCGCGGTAATCCCGGAAGCCGTATTTATGTTGATAGGTGTAATCGGCATGGCCGGGCCGAAACGACTCGGCGATTTTCGTATAATCCTTTGAACGCTGATCGGTGTTTTCGATCAGCAGGCCGATCGGCGTACCGGTGGTTCTGCCCTCGAATACGCCGGACAATATCTTCACTTCATCGGCTTCGCGCCGCTGCGTCGTGTGCCGGGAGGTACCGGGCTTGCGACGATCGAGGTCGTGCTGAATGTCGGCCTCGCTTAATTCCAGCCCCGGCGGACAACCATCGACGATGCAGCCGAGCCCGGGCCCGTGGCTTTCGCCGAAGGTGGTGACGGTAAACAATTTTCCGAAGGTATTGCCAGACATATTAATTCAAAGCCGCGATGAATTGATCGTGATAGAGCGCGAGTTGTTCGCCAGTCAGTAAAAACACCCCGTCGCCGCCGCGCTCGAAATCGAGCCAGTAAAAAGGAATGTCAGGGAACGTATCCTGTAGCGTTTGCGCGCTGCTGCCAACCTCGGCGACCAGGATGCCATGCTCGGTCAAATAATGGTTCGCTTCGGCCAGAATGCGCAGCACAATGTCCAGACCGCTCTTGCCGCCGGTGAAGCCCATTTTAGGCTCGGCGTGGTATTCGGCCGGCAGGCTTTCCCATTCGGCGATCGCCACATAAGGCGGATTGCTGACGATAATGTCGTATTGGTTGCCCGGCAGTCCTTCAAATAAATCGGACTGATACAGCGTGACCGAATCCTCGGACTGATGCTTGGCAACATTGATCTTGGCCACCGCCAAGGCATCGGGCGACAAATCGACCGCATCGACTGCCGCGGTCGGAAACGCATAAGCGCAGGCAATCGCGATGCAGCCGCTGCCGGTGCACAAATCCAGAATATTATCGACCCGGTCTTCCTCGACCCACGGCGCAAAACGCTGTTCGATCAGTTCCGCGATCGGCGACCTCGGCACCAAGACCCGCTCATCAATATAAAATGGCAGGCCCGCAAAAACAGCTTCATGCGTCAGATACGCGGCGGGTTTTCTTTCGTTGACACGGCGTTCGACGATATCAATCACCGCCTGTCTTTCCGGATGGGTCAATACCGCCTCCAGATAATACGACGACACGTTATAAGGCAGATGCAGCGTGTGCAATATCAATGCCGCCGCCTCGTCGATCGCGGTCAGAGAGCCGTGGCCAAAATAGGCCTTGGCATCGGTAAAGCGGCTGGCCGCCCAACGGATATAGTCCCGTATCGTGGTTAAGGTAGTGATGACTTCGGTCGATGAATCGTACATGATAAAAAAATCTTGGCTGCTCGGCTTTACGCAAAGATGGAAATTTTAAACTAAACTTATCCCACATGTCCGAATTTTAAGCTATTCCGATGCAAGAAGTTGCCGAACCGATAATAAAAGACTCCGGCGCCGGCCCGGCCGAAAATAAGCTGTTGCAGGCGTGTTGCAAGGATCTCGAAAAAAATGCATTGATCCTGCCGACGATTCCCGAAGTCGCGTTCAAAATCCGCCGCGCGATTAATGATGAAAAAGCCAACAGCACCAAGATCGCCCGCATCGTACAAGTCGATCTCTCGCTGACCGCGCGCCTGATCAAGATCTCTAACTCCCCCTTGTACCGTGGCCGCAAAACCATCGAAAGCTGCCCGGAAGCAATCACCCGGCTAGGTCTGAAGGCTGCGCAAGACATCATCACCGCATTCTCGCTGAAAACGGTCTTTGCCGCCAAGTCGCCGTTCATCCGCCATAAAATGATCGAATTGTGGACGCACAGCAGCTTTGTCGCATCGATCAGCGCGGTACTGGCGCACAAGGCGAAAGGTTTCGACCCCGACCGCGCGATGCTGGCCGGATTAATTCATGATATCGGCAAGGTCCCGATATTGATCTTTGCCGATCGGCACAACGAATTGGCCCTGAATCTAAATCATCTTAATGAAACGTTAGCCAGGCTGCATAAACCGACCGGCCTGAATATTATCCGGCAATGGAATTTTCCGGCCGATTTTGAGGATGTCGTGACCCACTCGGAAAATTGGCTGCGCGATACCGCCAAACCATCCGATTATGCCGACATCGTGATGCTGGCACAATTCCATAGCTTGATCGGCAAAGTCGATATTAAAACGCTGCCCAAAATCGGCTCCCTGCCCGCCTATAAAAAAATCGCGCGCCATCTCGACGCGAACGACAGCATCGCGATTCTGGATATTGCCAAGGATGAAATCGAAATGATTCAGCAAATACTCGGATGAACCAATACGAGAACGCATCCACCAATAACTCATTAATATGATTTAGTCATGAAAACCCAAAGAATATTAGTTAAAAACTGTATCGACGAAATCGCGGACACCCGCGAAGAACTTTCGCGCCTGTTCTTCCGCGAACTGTTTCATCTCGACATCAATCTCAAAAAGTTCTTACCGGGCAACACCGTGTTTCTGAACCGGAAGTTTTTCAATATGCTGGCCGCGCTGCAGAACGTCAAATATCTCGAGAATATCGCCGAATCGGTCGTCAAACTGGGCGAACGCCATCTTATTAAATACGGCGCGCAAATCGAGCATTTCGATACACTAAAGCAGGCGCTGCTAAAGGCCCTTGAACAGCATCTTGGCGACCGCTTCACGCCGCAATTGCAAGAGGCCTGGAACGGCGTTTTCGACGAAGTCGCCGCAGTGATGAAGCAGGCGATGACCACGGCCGACCGCCGTATGGAAACCCGTCCGCAGTATGACGAAAGCACCTACGACCCGAATTTGTTGCACGAAATCGGCGGCGAGGAAGGCGTTTACCGCGTCCACGAGCGCTTTTACGAAGTAATGTTCAACCATCCCTGGCTCGGACAATTCTTTTTCGGCAAGTCCGAAGAGGTGTTGATCGCCAAACAGACCCAGTTCATGGTCGCCGCCTTTAACGGCCCGAACAACTACACCGGCGACACCCCGGCCTTCGTGCACATGCATATGTTCATCACAGAAGATATGGCCGATCTGCGCGAGCAAATTCTGCGCCAAGCGATCCTTGAAGAAGGCTTATCCGAATCGGTCGCGGACCGTTGGCTGAAAGTCGATCAAAGCTTCCGCCCGGCGATTGTCAAAAAATCGATCGATGAATGTGTATTGAAATGCGTCGGGCAGGTCCCGGTGACGGCTACGAAGCCTTTGCTTATGGAGCCTTGACCTTCGCTTTGTCATGCATTCTTTTCAAGAGTCGACTTTAAGATTATCGTGCTAGTTTTCTGAAATTAAACGCGGTTTTAACGGCTCAACATCAATTTCGAAATCTATCCGAATGCGTTTCGCGACGGCTTTCACTTCTTTTTTGTTTTTAAAAGGCCCAGCGATGACCTGATAGGCATTGTCTTTTCGAATTTTACGCGTAGGTATGATCGGCCCCTGATGATTGAGCATGGTTGCCAGTTTTTGTGCTTCCGTCTCGTTATCGAAGCTAGCCACCAAAATCGACCAGTCGCTATCCTTTAATTCTGCAACAATAGGTTGTTGATAGAGTTGTTCAGGATGCTCCAACTGCACTGCGTTTGCCGCGATGTCTGCCAGGTCCGGGCTTTGCGCAAGAATCGGCGTAGGAATGCCATCCGATCGCTGAACAATGCGCTCGACTTTCTCCCAATCGATAGTAACATGCTTTTTTGAGCTGATTTCATGCAATTGTTTAAGTAACTGTTTTTTTAGTCGGGATTTATCATGAATCCATTTTGACAGCGGTTCGTTGGCTTCAAGATAAAGCATGTCCTGATGCCAAGCCGCTAGATAGGGCTGGTGAATTATCCGCACCGGCATTCCTACCGATACTTTTTTGAACAGCACAGCAATATCCTCTGGGTAAAGTTGCACACAGCCATGGCTAATTTGCATCCCGATCCCATAAGGCTTGTTGGTGCCGTGGATCAGATAACCGGGAAAACCGAGGCGCATTGCATAAAGCCCCAAGGGATTATCAGGTCCCGGGGATACTACTTTAGGTAAAGAATGGCCTTTTTGTGTATGCTCCTGCTGAATGGATACGGGTACAACCCAGCTTGGATTGGCTTTTTTAGCAACGATGCTGGTTAAGCCCAAAGGCGTGTTCCATCCTTGCCGACCGATGCCGACAGGATAAACGAACACCTTATCTGGCTGCTTTTTGGGATAGTAAAACAATCGCATTTTCGCCAGATTCAGAACAATACCCTTATGGGGAGTACTGGGTAGAATAAATTGTAAGGGTAATAATACACGGCTACCCGTCGCGGGCGTCCAGGGAGCAATAGCGGGGTTGGCTTTGCTAATATCGTTATAACCAAGACCGAAATGCCGGGCAATATCAGACAATGTGTCACCTTCGCGCGTGTTGACCGCGGCAATCGTCCCGACCATAGTTTGACCATCGGATAACGGAAATACATGGGTCTCTATGGTTTTTGATTTGCTTTCGGTTTCCGGGTGTAATTCGGGTGCGACACTATTTGCGGTTACCTCCGGATTTTCAATTAAATCGGGAAAAAATGCCACATGCTGGCAACTGCTGGTTAAACCACTGAGCAGAACCACTCCTAACAATTGGATAACATGCGTTGTTGATTCTTTAAAGTCTGACAAAGTCACTTGAATATTATCCAGGAGGCATATTGGTATGAGTCGCCGATACAACTATGATCATCTATGGCGTAAAATCGTTTCAATACAGTGACGATTAATGGATTAAGAAGTGTGACAATCACCCTTCATAAGGCATAAAAATATGCACGGCGGTTTTCCCGACGGGCTGTTTTCTGCTCTAAAACAACAATGATTTATTGCATTATTGGCACCGGTTAAAAATTAGCCGGTAAACCGACAAGATTCTTCCTGTAATTTTGTAAATTTATCGTCAAACCGCTTGATCGAATTGCAATCCGCACATCAGATCGATGCGCATCAGCCGCATTAAGGAAAGTAGCATCCCGGCAAAACAATCCAATCGACACTTGCCCCAACCTGGATGTCCTTTTAGAATCTCTCAATCCATCGCTCAATTCCATTTCGCCTCCTATTTTGTCGCAAAAAAGTGAAACCGATTGGCGATCGGACTTTCGAGCCCGCTATTTGTCCGTTTTGTTAATCACTGGGTTAGGATTTTTGCCGTGCACGGAGGTTTCGTTGTTGAAAAAGGTTGCTAACCCGCCGCGCGGACCTCTACCAAAGGAGATGAACGCTTGGCGAGCTATCACCATAATCGTAACCGCAGCGATCGTCACCGGTGTTTCATGCTTTGGCTGGCCGACAGCAGCCGTTGCGCGGCCGATCAGGCCCGCGGCCAAAACGACCGCGACCGTTGTGGGTACATTACCGCCACCGTCTACGACAGACCTTCCCGGAAGTACAAACGCTCCGTTCGCAACTTCAGTCGCTCCGGCGACGACACGTGATCAGGGTCCGTTTCACCCGTCCAAGATGCTTAAAGTCGGCTCGCGAGGCGAGGCGGTGCTGGCTCTGGAGAAACGGCTTGCGGAACTTCGTTACGACGTGGGTGCTGTTGATGGTCGTTACGACCAACAGACGTGGCAGGGCGTCGTGGCGTTTCAGAAGTACGCCAAACTGAAACGCACCGGCACATACACGCTGGAAACGCAGGAAGCATTGCACGCAGCGATTCTTCCTGAAGGGCTTCATCCTGAGTTGGGTTTACCTCGCATCGAGATCGATATTAAGCGTGGAATACTCCTGTTTTTCGATGAGCAAGGACTTAACCGCGTTATCGCAGTCTCAACGGGCTCGAATCGCAAGTATTGCGAAACGTCGAAAAAATCGGGAGAACGGATTTGCGGCGTGGGCCATACGCCTCGAGGCACGTTCCGCATTCAATACAAAATTTCCGGTTGGCGCGAAAGCGATCTCGGAAAGCTTTATAACCCCTTGTATTTCAAGGACGGGTACGCAATTCATGGGTCGCCGTCAGTTCCGGCCTACAATGTGTCCCACGGTTGCGTCCGAATGTCTATAGCAACATCGGAATGGTTTTTCGGCACCGTCAAAAACGGTACGCCAGTCATCGTGTTTGGCTGATTTAACGCATCAGCTTCCAGTCATCTGGTGCAGTTTTTCGGATTGGACTCGATTACTAAGATTCTCTAATAATGCCGTAAACCTTTTAGAAATGACCAACTTCCCCACAGCCAATGCTGATTGCTACGAGAACAGCTTATCGAAGCAAGCGGCGTTGATCGGGAAATCAGACCTTCCACCGCTTGGGTAAGGCGACCAATCAACTCCTGTTTCGCAGCATAAGATGAGCCGGGAGGCGATATTCGCTTGTCTACCAGGTTCTAAACCTGCCAGTATCTAAATGGACAAAATTACTCTGTGGATAATAACCCACGCCGCCTTGCGCCATCGTCAGCGCTGCGTTTCTAATCGTTTTGGATGAGACGCCTTCAACCCTTATGTCGATAGCCCTGCCTTGCATGTGAAAACTATGTTCCGCAACCCCATGACTATGTTTGTGTAACTGGGCATTGGTAAACGGAGAACGATAAGCGGAAATGATGTGAAAAGGTTTATTAACGCCAAGCGTTTGTTTCAGATAAAACAGCTGATCCAGTAATGCGGTGTCAATGGGATGAATATCATCGGTACGAAAGTCGCGGAGCAGATAATTGATTTCTTGCAGTGCTTCTTTAATATAACTGCCGTCTTCAAAATAGGTTAATTTTAATTTATCGCCGGTATGCGTATGCTCGAAGGAAAGTGTTTTGTATTCGGAAGCATGCAGATAGGGTGTCGGAGTATGCTGTGTAAAATTACGCGACTGAACTTGTCGCGCATGAGTGTGGATCGGTTGTGCATGCGCACGACTGTGCCCGTGCCGCCCCGGAATGATGACATGTCGAACAGCCGCTGCCGCAACCTCGGATCCGCCCAATGCCATCAAAGATCCACACGCCAGCTTCTTCAAAAATTTACGTCTTGATGCCAACGTAACATCTTCGTCAATCTTCGTGTCTTTTGATGGTTGCTTATTCATAGTTTTCATCTGGTAACGCTTTCTTCTATTTTCCGCTATAAAGCCTTAATTTGATCTTAAATAGATGCTCATTGGTGGACTGATCTTGTCCTGATTGTAAAATGGCTTTTAATCTTTTCCACAATTCAGCGCTGTTTATTTCGCTCGGCAAAAATGACCTATGAATTGAAAACTAGGTCAGCCTCGTCAACATCACGTTTTGCATGACTTTAATCCCTTGCTTATGCAACCAGACCACTTGCTTGCACCTTTTATGCATTTGGTCCTATGTTCGATATTTTGCATTTTCTTTATGTAAAAAGGTTAGGCCGCAAATATTATTGAAAGTTCAAACTGCAATGACACTGATCAATAGCGCGCCTTTTTCAATACAATCGGTCGAATTCAGCTAATCGGAATCAGATAGAGGCATGGATTAAGCCAACTGATGTTACTGAAGTGGCGAATACCTTGCGTTTCAGGTATCCGGCATATTGGCCGGCTCATACGCGCCGAGCAAACACCGCAATGCCTTCTGCACGGTCTGTCGCCGTATCGCATGCCGGCCGCCTACTAAATGCTGTTCCAGGCAACGGCACGGATGCCCGCGCAACTGCCAGGCTATGAATACCAGTCCGACCGGCTTTTCAATCGTACCACCGCCGGGACCCGCGATTCCGGTGACGGCCAAGGCAATATCCGCGTCGCTGTGTTCCAATGCGCCGGCAACCATTTCGCAAGCGGTTTGCGAACTGACCGCGCCATACTGCTGCAAGGTGTTTTGACTGACACCGAGCATCGTGATTTTCGCGGCATTGCTATAGGTCACAAAGCCCCGGTCGAACCATGCAGAGCTGCCGGCGATTTCGGTTATGCTTTGCGCAATCCAGCCGCCGGTGCAGGATTCGGCCAGAGCCAGCAGGTGGCCTGCCTTATACAGTTGTTGGCCCAACTGCTCGGCGAGCGCTATTAAATCGTCATGCATGATCGTCACATTATGAAAAGTTATAGCGCCCTACCCTCCTAGTCGGCCGATACCTCGATAAATCCGTGCAGGCCGCGTTTGGATTTGACGGCCAGCCAGTCCTTCAAAAACTTCAACTCCGGGGTTTCCTCCAGAGCATCCAGGCTTTTTTTATTTTTCAACAGACGAAACGCTGCCGACAGCACATTGTAGCGCTCGCCGGTGATGCCGGCCCGTCTCAAGCCGACCGTATTCAGCCGGTAATGCCGCGCCGGCCGGCCGCCGACCAGCATGAACGGAATCACGTCCATGTTCAGACCGGTGGTGCCCTGCACGATCGCATACGCACCGATCCTGCAAAACTGGTGAGCGACGACCGCACCGCCCATGAACACATTATTGCCGACTTCGACATGGCCGCCGATCGCGACATTGTTCGCGAAGATCGTTTTGTCGCCGATCGAGCAATCGTGGGCGACATGGCTGTTGTTCATGAAAAAACAGTCGGAGCCGATCCGCGTTTCGGCGTTTTCCTTGCTCGCGCGGTGCGCGGTGAAGCCTTCGCGAAACACATTGTTGTCGCCGATGATCAGCCAGCTGACCGTTTCCGCCTTGAAGCCAAGGTCCTGAGGCAGGCCGCCCAACACCGCATGGGGATGTAGAATATTGCCCGCCCCCATTCTGACATGTCCGTGCACGACCGCATGCGCGCCAACCTCACAGTGATCGCCGAGCACCGCTCCGCTCTCGATCACCGCGAACGGCCCGACGATGATGCCGTCTCCGAGCTTGACATCGGAGCCGATATAAGCGGTCGGGTGAATCTGTTGCGTCATTTTGGTTAGCCTCGTGGGTGGAATTTGGAATGTAAATCTTTGAGCCGTTCGCGCGCGATGTGCGTGTAAATCTGCGTGGTCGACAAGTCCGCATGGCCGAGCAACAATTGCACCACGCGCAAATCGGCGCCGTGGTTCAGCAAATGCGTCGCGAAGGCGTGCCGCAAGGTATGCGGAGACAGTTCCTTGGCAATGCCGGCTTTTTTCGCATGCCGCTTGATGATATGCCAAAAGGCCTGCCGGGTCATGCCTTCCGCTCGATTGGTCACGAACAGATAATCGCATTGGCGCGCGACGAGCAGGTCCGGCCGCGCCTGGTTCATGTAGGTTTCGAGCCAGCTCATCGCGACTTCGCCAACCGGCACCAGCCGTTCCTTGCCACCTTTGCCGGTGATGCGCACCACACCCTGGCGGAAACTGATCTGCTCGAACGTGAGCCCAACCAGTTCGGACACCCGAAGTCCTGTCGCATACAAAATTTCGAGCATCGTTTTATCGCGCAGGCCGCGCGCGTTCGAAACCTCGGGCGCTTCGAGGAGGCGTTCGACATCCTTTTCGGACAACGACTGCGGCAACGGCCGGCCGATGTAAGGCGATTCGATCAGCGCGGTCGGATCGGCGACGATCCGGTTTTCGCGCAAATGATAACCGTAAAAACCGCGCAAGGTCGAAAGAATACGCGCGGTGGAGCGACTGCCGATGCCCTGCTGATAGCGGAATGCAAGGAACCGCGAGAGTTGCTCGCCATTGGCTTCGAGCAGCGATTTTCCTTTCAGCCAGCCCGCGAAAATCCGCAAGTCGCTGCCATAGGCGGCCAGCGTGTTTTCGCTGAGTCCCTGCTCTGCCCATGCCGCATCCAGATATTGGTCGATCGCATCCGCGGCTCTCATCGGCAATGTTCCGCCTCGAAACGTAACAGTTTGATCTTGATGTCGAGCAAGGGGCCCTCGGTGGCGCCACAGTAGCCGCCCATGCCGGATGCCGAAACGACCCGGTGGCACGGGATGATAGGCGCATACGGATTGTCGCGGCAGGCATTGCCGACCGCGCGGGGCGAGGACGCCAAGTTTTTGGACAAGGCCGAATAACTGGCTGTCGTTCCGCAAGGGATCCGGCAGAGTGCGCCCCATACGCGGCGCCGGTAAGGACTGCCCTGCGCCAGCAGATTCAACTCGATCGTGTGATCCGGCGTGGACCAGTAGGCATCAAACACGCGCTGCCAGAACTCGCTGACAGGCGGCGCCATGTCATGATCGAGCAGCCAATCGGTATTCACGATCACATCCCCGCATACCGTCAAGGCCAACAAACCGGCAGGCGTTTGCGTCGCGACGATTTGCGCCGGCCCGGTACAACCCTCCACCCATGTAATCGAAAACGACATCGCTTTACCCATTTTATCTTACAGACAGCAAAAACCGGTCTTGCGGGCCTGCCGAGTTACTTTGACTTGAGATTACAAGCTGTTGAGTCATCTGAATAATCTTTATTCGCGCCCGATCCCATTTCATGGTTGACAACAAATCCCGGTTAGGTTCACAATTAGAATGATAATTTCGACTAGAAACACAAATGACTCGGTCAGTGCAAGTGATTTTTTTAAGAAAATTCTCTTGCGAATGCACGCTACCAACGCGAGCTGAGTGCTATTCTTAAGTGCTATTCTAACCGAGTTTGCCGAGGAATCATCCAAAACGGATTCAGCTCCGTCTGCACGGTAATTACAATAAAAAGAGGCCGCATCTAAAAAATCATCATCTAAACCGCTTCATCAACGGAGGTTAACCACACCATAGCGTAGTCCAACCGTGCAATCCATTTGCATGATTTTCACTTTTACTGGGGAGACTAAAAATGAAACTGAAAAAATCAGCCCTTGCGCTGATGCTGACCGGAGTCGGATTTATCGGCCTGGCTGGCTACAGCAGCGTGAGCTTAGCGACGCTTTTTACCAGCAAGGCCTGCAAAAACGCAGCAGACGAGATTCTGGACGAGGCCATGTGCGTCGGCCGCACCGCCGACAGCCTGAAAGGCGCGGACGAAGACTACTTCCGCGACATGGACTACGGTATCACCAAAAATCCTGAAGAACTGGCCAAGACTCTAGCGCCGTTCGTTCCCGGCATTACGCCCGAAGAAGCCGCCAAACGCGTCGCGATCGGCCGTAACAACTGGATCGTCTGGACTGCGGGCAACGACCGCCTGTGGGACACGATGAGCTATCGCAGCGTCGGCACGCTCGATTTTCTGAAATCCCTGTCCAATCACCCCAGCCTGAAATTCAGCCGTAGCAACCGCTGGAATTATTTGGGCCTGGTCAACGAACCCTGCTTCGAAAAACCGGCCGGGCCGCGCAAAGACCGTTACGGACTCTGGCTCGACGTGCGTTCGAAAGATTGCGCGCCCGATCCGTTCGAAAATGAAACCAAATATCCAGGGGTAAAATACGGCGCGCGCGGTAAAAACATCCCCGCCGGATCCTACTACGGTTATGCGACCGGCATCGTCGGCGTGCGGCTGTTTCCGAACCCTGACTTCGACGCGGAAGCGGAAAAGAAATGGGACCCTGAACGTTACTATACCGATCCGAGTTATTACAACAACAAGGACTTGGTTCGGCCTTACCGCGTCGGCATGGCCTGCGGCTTTTGCCACGTCGGCCCGAACCCGACCAACCCGCCCGCTGATCCCGAAAATCCGAAATGGGAAAACCTGAATTCGAATCCGGGCGCGCAATATTTTTGGATCAACAGGATCTTCTCCTGGGATGCCGATAGAAGCAGCTTCCCTTATCAACTGTTCACCACTTCGCGTCCCGGCGCGCTGGATACCTCGCTGATTTCGAGCGACTACATCAACAACCCGCGCACGATGAACGCGGTCTATAACCTGGTGCCGCGCTTGTTGAACGCGCAAAAATTCGGCGAGGAAAAACTCGGCGACGGCAGCTTGAACAACAAGCAGTTGAACGACTACGTGCCTGCCGATTCGCCGCTGGCCGGATTCTACAAAGCGCCGGATACCGTATTCACGCCACGCGTCTTGAAAGACGGCGCCGATTCGGTCGGCGCGCTGGGTGCATTGAACCGCGTCTTCATCAACATCGGCCTGTTCAGCGAAGAATGGCTGACCCACTTCAATCCGTTGATCGGCGGCAAGCCCATCACTCCGATTCCGATCAAGCAATCACGTAAAAACTCGTCCTATTGGCAGGCCAACGAAGCTCAAACGCCGGATCTGGCACTGTTCTTCATCGCCGGTACCCGTCCCGACTACCTGAAAAACGCGCCCGGCGGCGACAAGCATCTGAGCACCGATGCGGCCGTTTTGACCCGCGGCAAGGAAGTGTTCGGCGAACGCTGCGCGCGCTGCCATTCCAGTAAATTACCCCCTAAAGCCTACAGCTTCTTCCCGAACGGCGGAGTCGGCAAGGATTACCTGAAATATTGGGATAATTACTGGAAATGGACGCAAACGGATGAATTCAAGAAAGCGATCGGCGAAATTGTCAAAAAGGATGACTTCCTGCAAGACAACTTCCTGTCCACAGATCTTCGTGTCCCGGTCACGTTACTCGAAACCAATGCGTGCAGTCCATTGGCGACCAACGCGATCGAAGGCAACATCTGGAACGACTTCTCGTCGCAATCGTACAAGAATCTGCCATCGGTCGGTAAGTTCACCGTGCATCATCCGATGACCGGCAAGCCTTGGCAATTCGACATGCCGGGCGGCGGCCGCGGCTTTACCCGTCCGGCTTCGCTGGTCAGCGTATGGTCAACCGCGCCGTTCCTGCTGAACAACTCGGTCGGCGATTTCAACCCAAGCCCGGCGGTCGAAGACAGACTGCAATCGTTCGACAGTTCGATCGAACAAATGCTGTGGCCGGAAAAGCGCAAGGGCAATATTCAGTACCAAACCGCGAACGGCAAGCTACTGCCGGGCTGGATCGA
This sequence comes from Methylomicrobium sp. Wu6, assembly GCF_035916875.1. Lineage (NCBI taxonomy): Bacteria > Pseudomonadati > Pseudomonadota > Gammaproteobacteria > Methylococcales > Methylococcaceae > Methylomicrobium > Methylomicrobium sp. Wu6. Next base: position 107,725 of record NZ_JAXUHN010000094.1, on the reverse strand, counting down.
CAGAACTTACGACACCAGCTACCTCAGGGTTCCGTCCGGCTATCTGCCGACGTTGCTGAACAAGCTTGCCGGCAAGATCGAAGGCGGCAAATTTGCCGGCGAACAAGGTCTGGAACTCGGTCCGATTCCAAAAGGTACGCCAGTCAACCTGCTGACCAACATCGATCTGGACCAACGCACCGGCTTATGGAACAAGCTTACACATGGCGTCAAGTTGCTCGATGTTCTGGTTACACTCAAGCATGACCTGAAGAAGTTGCCGAAAGACGCGACCGACGAGCAAGCCGCCAAGGTGTTTGCGAACGCGGTCGAACCTTTGGTCAACGCAAGCAAATGTCCTGACTATATCGTCAACCGCGGCCATTATTTCGGCACCGATTATTTCAAGGAAGCCGACAAAGAGCCGGGCCTGAGCGATGCCGACAAGAAAGCGCTGATCGCATTCCTGAAGACTTTCTAAGCCTTCGTTTCGATCGGGGGCGGCATGACGCAGCCCCTCCGAACCATCAGGGACAGCGCGACGAGACCGCCCGACCGTCACCGATCGGGCGGTCTCTATTCATTAGAGCAGGAGAACTGACAATGACCGATAACTATAATACTGCAACTTACGATTACATCGTCGTCGGCTCCGGAGCCGGCGGCGGCACGGTGGCCGCGCGGCTCGCCGAACGCGGCAAGAAAGTGCTGGTGCTGGAAGCCGGCGGCGACCCGAAACAACTGCAAGGCGACAATTTGGCCTTCCCCGGCGAAAAACGGCTGCCCGATGACTATGACGTGCCTGTCATGCATCCGTTTTCGACCGAAAACGAAGCGATGCGCTGGGACTTTTTCGTGCGACATTATGAAACCGAATCGATTCAGGCCCAGGACCCCAAATACACCAAAGCCGAGAAAGGCGTATTGTACCCACGCGCCGGCTGCCTCGGCGGCTGCACCGCGCACAATGCGATGATCACGGTCTATCCGCACAACGCCGACTGGGACGAAGTCGCGGAAATCACCGGCGATACGTCCTGGAAGGCCGACAACATGCGCAAATATTTCGAATTGATGGAATACTGCGAGCATCGGCCCATCCTTAGGAAGCTCGCCACCTGGCTCGGCATCAATCCGTCGCGCCACGGCTTCAAGGGCTGGTTTCAGACCGAAGCCGCGCTGCCGCTCGAGGCCTTGTCAAAAGACAAAAAACTGATCGAGGCAATACTCGATTCGGCAATCAAGGCCGCCGGCACGCTGCCGAACTTTTTTGACCGTCTGAAATGGCAAATCCAGGGGCTGGCCGATCCGAACGACTGGCGTCTGGTCAAGGAAAATTCCACGGGTCTGCGCTATCCACCGCTGGCTACCCAAAACGGCAAACGCCACAGCACCCGAGAACGCCTGCTCGTGGTGCAGCAAAAACATCCCGACAATCTGACCATCGAACTCGATGCGCTGGTCACCAAAGTGATTCTCGACGACAATAACCGGGCGGTCGGCGTCGAGTATCTGAAAGGCGCAAAGCTTTACAAGGCACACGCGAATCCGAGCAACGAGCCCGGCGAAGCCCGCAAAGCCTATGCCGCGAAAGAAGTGATTCTGGCCGGCGGCGCCTACAATACGCCGCAACTGTTGATGCTGTCCGGCATTGGCCCTAAAGAGGAACTGCAAAAGCACGGCATTCCGGTCAAGCATCACCTGCCAGGCGTCGGCACCAACTTGCAGGACCGCTACGAAGTCGGAGTCGTGAACAAAATGAATCAGGACTGGGAAGTGCTGAAAGGTGCCAAGTATTCCCCCGGCGATCCGCAATACAACGAATGGAAGAACGAAAACAAAGGCGTATACACGACCAACGGCGCGGTGCTGGCAGTGATCAGACGTTCCGTCGAAGAACGACCGCTGCCCGATCTGTTTTGTTTTTCCTTGCTCGGCAATTTCAGAGGCTATTTCCCAGGCTACTCCAAATTGATCAAGGACGGCCTGAACTACCTGACCTGGGCCGTGCTGAAGGCGCACACGATCAACCGCGCCGGCGAAGTCAGATTGGTGTCCAGCGATCCGCGCGACCGTCCTTACATCAACTTCCGCTATTTCGAGGAAGGCAGCGACGTTCTGGGCGAGGATCTCGATTCGGTCGTCCAGGGCGTCAAATTCGTGCGCAGCATCACCAAGCCGTTGTTCGAACAAGGCATCCTGACTGAAGAAGTCGCGCCCGGCAAGGACGTGCAGACTGAGGAGCAACTGCGCGACTTCGTCCGCTATAACGCCTGGGGCCACCACGCTTCCTGCACCTGCCCGATCGGCGCCGACAACGACCCGATGGCGGTACTGGACAGTAAGTTCCGCGTCCGCGGCATCCAGGGCCTGCGCGTCGTCGACGCGTCGGTATTCCCGAAGATTCCGGGCTTCTTCATCGTGTCCTCGGTGTATATGATCGGCGAAAAAGCCGCCGATGCGATATTGAACGGTTAACCAGCAATCCACGGTGGGCAGCGCTTTTCTGCCCACCGCCTTTTCCATTCATAGCCAACATGCGTTATCCTAATAGGGCTTGATCAGTTCCGGTTAGACTTTGCAACAGGGAGGGGAGAAGACCTTCCCAAGCTTGAACGGCTAGCTGGCGAGTGCAACCGGACCCATAAACTATCAACCGTTGGAGTTCGCCGGCTTATGAAGATTGCGATCATCGGCACCGGCCATGTCGGCTCGGCGACCGCTTATGCGCTGGTGCTGAAAGGCCTCTGCGACCATCTGGTCCTGGCCGGCAGGAATCTTGCCAAAGCGCACGGCGATGCGCTGGATTTGCAGCACACCCTGGCTTTTTGCGAACGCTCGATAACCGTCGAAAGCGCCGCGCTCGATGAGGTCGCCGATAGCGACATCCTGGTCGTAACTGCCTCGATGCCCTCCTCCGGGCATATGACTTCACGCCTCGAACTCGGCCCGGCCAATGTGCAATTGTTCCGGCAATTGATCCCGATGCTGGCGCGCAACAATCCGCAGGCGGTTTTGATCATCATTACCAATCCGGTCGACATCATGACCTATCTGGCGACGCAGATCTCGGGATTTCCGGCCTCAAGAATCATCGGCGTCGGCACCCTGGTCGATTCGGCCCGCTTCCGGTCGCTGCTGTCGATCCAGGAGCAGATCCATCCGGACGATTTACGCGCTTATATCCTCGGTGAACACGGCCCCAACCAGTTTCCGTTGTTCAGCACCGCCTCGGCAGGCAGCGAACATATCGTCGATAACACCTCGCATCGCGAGATTTTCAACGCCGTTTACAATGCCGGATTCGATGTTTACAACGCCAAGGGTTACACGAATTATGCGATCTCTGCTGCGGCCTGCGAGGTGATCAAGGCGATTGTTTACGACTCGCATCGAACCTTGCCGCTCAGCACCTACCTTGAGGATTGGCTCGGTATCCGGGATAATTGTTTCAGTATCCCGGTTGTGGTCGGCCGGCACGGTATCATTCGCCATCTGCATCCCGACTTGAACCGCCAGGAAAAAAAGGCGCTGGAAAAGGCAGCAAGATTGATCAAAGATCAGATCGATCATTTGCTTTTACCTGAAGACCGCTCGCGTTAACTTGGAGAACCGAATGCAACCCCATCCCCCGGAAGCCCATCGCACCCATCGCACCGGCTGGCTGCGCGCCGCGGTATTGGGCGCCAACGACGGCATCGTCTCAACCGCCAGTTTGATCGTGGGAATTGCGGCCTCACAGGCAACGCAACACGATGTCCTGCTGGCCGGCGTCGCGGGGCTGGTTGCCGGCGCAATGTCGATGGCGGCCGGCGAATATGTCTCGGTCAGCTCGCAGGCCGATACCGAAAAGGCCGACCTGGCGCGCGAACGTAAAGAACTAGAGGAAAACCACCCGTATGAACTGAACGAGCTAACTGAAATTTATATCCAGCGCGGCCTCGATCCGCTGCTCGCCGAACAAGTCGCGACCCAATTGATGGCGCACGACGCACTCGGGACGCATGCGCTCGAAGAATTGGGCATTTCGACGCAAGGCTCCGCCCGTCCGCTTCAGGCCGCTTTTACCTCGGCGACGACGTTTGCGATAGGCGCGGCGCTACCTTTGCTAACCGCGCTATTCGCGCCCGGCCCCTTTATCGCGCGCGCGGTCTCGTCGTCATCGCTGCTTTTTCTGGCGCTGCTCGGCATCGTCGCGGCTTATACCGGCGGCTCGAGCCTGCTCAAGGGGGCGGTTCGGGTCACTTTCTGGGGCGCATTGGCAATGGGCCTAACCGCCGGCGCCGGCGCGTTATTCGGCGCGGCCGTTTAAAGGGCGATGACCTGGTTTGTCTATATAATCCTGTGCAACGACGACACCTTTTATACCGGCATCACGAATGACGTGTGGCGCCGATTCGAGCAGCACGCCAGCGGGCGCGGCGCGAAATATTTCTACGGACGGCAGCCTCGACGGCTGGTTTATCTGGAAGCCGGTCATGATCGCAGCTCTGCCAGCCAGCGCGAGCTTCGCCTGAAAAAATTGAGCCGGCGAGAAAAAGTGTTGCTGATCGAGTCGGATTGCAACCGGATCGACGATTTCCTGACTGAATCTGCCGCACTACGGCCGGCGGAAGACCATGCCTAATCCTTCATTGATCCATATCTTCGGCGAAGTGTTGTTCGCCCATTTCCCGGACGGCAGCCGCGTTCCGGGCGGCGCGCCGTTCAATGTCGCCTGGCATTTGCATGCTTTCGGACAATCGCCCCGCTTGATCAGCCGCATCGGAGATGATCCGGAAGGACAGGAAATCGTCCAATTGATGCGCGACTGGCGCATGCGCCCCGATGCCCTGCAAACCGATCCAACACATCCGACCGGTAGCGTGCAGGTATCGATCGATCGCGGCGAACCTCGCTACGAGATTGTCGTCGATTGCGCCTACGACTTCATCGACGCAAGTCTCTTGGCCGACAAAACCAGCCAAGGCATTTTCTATCACGGCTCGCTGGCGATCCGCACTCCCGCCTCGCTCGCCGCCTTGCAAACGGCAAAAGACAAGCATCGAGGCAAGATATTTATTGATGTCAATCTGCGTCCGCCTTGGTGGGAAGCAGTTACGCTGCAGCCGCTGCTGCACGATGCGGAATGGGTCAAACTGAATGAAGACGAACTGCTCACGCTATGCCCCGGTCATCCCGACTTGGAAACCGCCATGCAGGCATTCTTTGAAGAATTCAATCTCGAAATCTTGTTCACCACCCGCGGCGCACAAGGCACTCTGGCTTATGACCAACAGCATGGGTTTATTTCAGTCAAACCGCCTTCCATAACAACCGTGGTCGACACCGTCGGTGCGGGCGATGCATTCGCCTCAATCCTGCTGTTGGGCCTGAACGAGCAATGGCCGCTACCGACGACGCTGGAACGCGCGCAAGCTTTTGCTGGCGCGCTGGTTAGCAGACGCGGGGCGACTATCGGCGACAAGGCTTTTTATCGTACATTCGCAAACCAATGGGGCACGCCTTGCTTTTAACAAGATGCTTTAGGAATTGCACTTTGACTTTAACTTCAAGGCCATTCTACATGGCTAAGTTATTGTCAGCCTTCCCATTCCAATTCCGCAAACGCCGTCGAAACATTTTTGCGGTGAAAATCGTCGAAGAGTTTCCACGCGGATTTCTCGCCATAGCCGATTGACTCGAGCGCCTGTTCCAGAAATCCGCCGCTTTTGATCAAGGCTCTGATGTCGTTCAGCAGCGACTGCAAATAGCGCTTTTCAGGTTGCAGGCTTTGTGGCCAGTCGGTGACTATCGGGCCGTGGCCCGGAATTACAATTTTGTAGGCGTGACGTTCCAACTGCTCTATCTCTGCGAGCCAGCCTTTCAGGCTGCCGTCGATTACGGGCAGGTGTTCGAGGAATAACAGATCGGCCAGCCAAAGGGTGTCGGTTAGCGGATCATAAACCGAGAGATCATTGTCGGTATGCGCGGGCTGGTGCGCGGTCAACTTCAGGATGCGCCCGCCGAGATCGATATCGAGTTCCTTTTCGACTGTAATGTCGGGTGGAATTATGTCACCGGCGGTGAGATCGATGCCCAACAGTTCCTTCGCCTTGGCAAGATAAAATGGTCCGCGCGCGGCCATCGCTCGGCCAAGTTTATGGTGACCGACAAACTTGACACCCTCGGCTTTGAATGCGCTGTTTCCGTAAATGTGGTCGGGGTGCACATGCGTATTGATTACATAACAGATCGGCTTGTCGGTCGTATGTTTGATAGCATGGTAAAGCGCCCTGCCCTGGCCGGGATTGCCGCCGGTGTCTATCACTGCGACACAGCGTTCGCCGACGATGAAGCCGACATTCGCAATTGCTCCGTGATTGTGGGCGTCGGGAATTTCATGAGGCCCAAGATGCACATAGATGCCAGGGGCGACCTGGGTTACCGACAACACGGCTGCGGCTGTCGCAGGCTGAATCGCCGGTAACAAAAGAGTCGGCAACCATAGCATCAGTGCATAAAGCAGGTCGATAGTCGTTCGCTCGCGGCTCGACATAGGCAGACCGAGGAGTTGATGATTGAAAGGAATAAGGGACGAACAAGCTCAGCTCATTGCAGATAAGATTGCAAGGGGATGGAAAGCAAAGCATATCCTCCCCTAAATCCTGCAATCTTAATCAACAATGCAAAGCGGATTCCCAAACCGAAAACAGACTCGGGACGGTACAAGCCGGTTATTTTTTGGCCTGTTCTTCTTTCAGGATTTCAGCCAACTGTTTTGCCGGCACATAGCCTGGCAACAAATTGCCTTTTTCGGTCACGATCAGCGGCGTACCGCGCGCTTCAAAATCTTCCGCCAGTTGCATGTGCTGATCGACGGGGTTATCGCAGGTCTTTTCCTTCGGCGTCGAACCTTTTTTCGCACTGGTCAGAGCGGCGTTACGGTCGTCCGCGCACCAGACCGAAACGGCTTTTTTATAGGAGTCCGAGCCTTTGCCGGCGCGAGGGTAAAACAGATATCTGACCGTGATGCCTTCGGCAAGATACTGATCGATTTCGGAGTGCAACTTACGGCAATAACCGCAATCGATATCGGTAAACACCGAAATCATGTATTTGCCGATCTTCGGCTTGAAGATGATCATGTTCTTTTCACCGACCTTGTCGAGCGCGGCCTTGCGGGCGCCGCTCAATTTTTCTTCGGTCAAATCGATGTGTGAAGCCAAATCGACCAGATGCCCTTGCAACAAATATTTACCGTCTTCGCTCACATAGAAAATATTGGCGCCGACCATCACTTCAAACACACCCTTAATCTCGGAGGGCTTGACCGAATCAAGCTTGACCGATGGCATGGCCTTAGCTAATGCTTCCTTGACGGCGTTTTCATCCGCATGCAGCGTTCCGACAAATAGCGCCGATACAGCGAAAGCGGCAACAGAAATAATTTTCTTCATGATCTGCTCGTTTTAAATAGTGAAAAGAGTTTGCGGATTGTGGAAAAATGAAAAGACTGTTTATTGGAACAGGCGTTGAATGTCCATCACCATTCCCAATGCCATCAGGGTGACGAGTATAGCAATGCCGATTTGTTGAAAGAACAGCTGGCTTCTTTCGGAAAGCGGCCTGCCTTTGACGGCTTCGATGCCGAAAAACAATAAATGGCCGCCGTCCAGCACCGGTATCGGCAACAAATTCAGCACACCAAGACTTACGCTGACCAACGCAATGAACTTCAAGAAATGCACGAAACCGATTTCCGCGGATTCGCCCGCATATTGCGCGATGCTGATCGGGCCGCTCAAATTTTTGATCGAGGCCTGACCGAGCACCATCTTGCTCATCATTTTGAGCGTCGAAAGCGAATAATCGTAGGTCTTGATGAATGCGGCGGGCACCGCTTCGAGCGGACCCAGCGAATATTTGGCCGTCAGCGAGTTTCTGATTTCTTCGGGAATGAACACCGATGCGCCTATTTTTCCTTCGGCTTTCGGCGCTTCGCCTTTGGTGGCAGAAGGAACCGGCACGACTTTCGGTGTGATCGACAAGGTCTGACGCACACCGTCACGCTCGATTTCGACCGCTACCCGTTGGCCGGGATGGCTTTTGACATATTCGACCCATTGCTGCCAATCGTCGATAGGCGCACCATCGGCGCTGATCAGCAAATCCCGCGGCTTCATTCCGGCCGCCAAGGCGGCGCCGTCCGGCAACACCTTGTCGACTATCGGCTGCAATTTCGGCATCCAGGGAGTGAATCCGAGCCGTTTATATAATTTCTCAGGATCCACGACGTCGGCATCAAGCAATTTGATCCAACGGACATCTTCCCTGCCCTGCCGGTCTTTAACGACCAGCTTGATTTCCCGGTCGCCGTCGAGCGCTGCGCTGATGAAGACATTCAACGCTTCGGTCCAGGTTGGCGCCGGCTTGTCATTGACCGAAATGAATTCGTCGCCTTCGAGCAGGCCCGCCTCGGCCGCGATCGTGCCCGACTCGATCTTGCCGAGAATCGGTTTGGAACCTTCTTCGCCGGCAACCAGCACGACCCAGAATAGGGCAACGGCCAGAATCAGATTAAAAATCGGCCCTGCCGCAACGATCGCGGACCGCGCTGCAAGCCCTTGCCGATTAAAGGCATAAGGCAGATCCTCGCTTTTGACTTCACCCTCGCGTTCATCGACCATCTTCACATAGCCGCCCAATGGTATCGCCGAGAGCACATATTCGGTCGTCTCCGGCGCTTTTTGATAAGACCACAGCACCTTGCCGAAACCGACCGAAAAGCGCAACACCTTGACGCCCGCTTTGCGGGCGACCCAAAAGTGCCCGAATTCATGAAACGAAACCAGGACGCCTATCGTGATGATGAAATAAAACAGAGTGCTCATGAAAAATTAGCCAGTCAATTGCTCGATAATTCGATTAGACACAATTCTAGCTAATTTATCCTGATCCAAAATGATTTCGAGTGAATCGGCCGTTTTGACTTCGATCGCATCCATGCAGCGTTCGATGATGACCGGAATGTCGGTAAATCGCACCCGACGATTCAGGAAGGCATCCACCGCGACTTCGTTCGCCGCGTTCAATACCGCCGGCATCGTGCCCCCTGCTTCGATCGCCTTGTAGGCCAGACGCAAACAAGGAAAACGCTCAAAGTTCGGCTCGTCGAAATCCATTCTGCGCACGTTGAAGATATTCAGCGGCTCCGCGCCGGACTCGAAGCGCTCGGGCCAGGCCAGTGCATGCGCGATCGGAATGCGCATGTCCGGATTGCCCATCTGTGCAAGCACGGTGCCGTCGATGTAATCGACCATCGAATGAATCACGCTTTGCGGATGGATCACGACCTGGATCTGCTCCGGCTTCATGTTGAACAACAGACAGGCTTCGATCATTTCAAGGCCTTTGTTCATCATCGTTGCCGAATCGACCGAGATTTTCTTGCCCATATCCCAATTCGGATGCGCAACAGCCTGTTCCGGGGTCACATGTACCAGATCGGCGACCGGCGTCTGCCGGAACGGGCCGCCCGATGCGGTCAGCAGGATGCGCCTGGCCGCCTTCGCGGCCACGCCGGTCGTATAAGTAGCCGGCATGCATTGAAAAATCGCGTTGTGTTCGCTGTCGATCGGCAAAAGTTGAGCACCCGAATCCACGATCGCCTGCATGAAGATGCCGCCGGACATCACCAAGGCTTCCTTATTCGCCAACAACACAGTCTTGCCGGCTTTCGCCGCCGCCAAAGTCGGCAGCAAACCGGCCGCACCGACGATCGCCGCCATCACCGAATCGACATTATCCAGCGTAGCAGCTTCTGCCAAAGCCGCAGCTCCGGCTAGCACCCTGACGCCGTCAACCGCCGTACCGGCGATTTTTTCTTTGAATGCCGCGGCTTTCGCTTCGTCGGCGACGACGACCAGTTCCGGCCGATGCCGCAGGCATTGTTCGAGCAATAAGTCGATATTGTTGTTCGCGGTCAGCGCGACGACCCTGTAAAGATCAGGATGTCTTGCGACTACATCGAGCGTGCTGACCCCGATCGAACCGGTCGCACCGAGTATGCATATGCCCTTTTTCATCAGATCAGCCCAGCAATCAGGTAAATGCCGGCATAAAACAACGGAATCGCCGCGATCAGGCTGTCAACCCGATCCAGAATGCCGCCATGTCCGGGCAGGATCGCGCCGCTGTCCTTGACGCCGCGCTGGCGCTTGACGACGCTGAAAAACAGGTCTCCGTAAACCGAAATCAACACGGTCAACATCGACAACAAGGCGAAATCTGCCGCGTAAACATAATTGAAACGGTAGATCAGGCTCAGCACGATCGCGCAGACCAAACCAGCGGCCAAGGCTCCGTAGAAACCTGCAACCGTTTTTCCGGGACTGATGTCCGGCGCCAATTTAGTTTTGCCGTATTTCTTGCCGAAGAAATACGCACTGATATCGGCCGCCCAGATCAGCACCAGAAAATACATGGTCATCGGCGGCTCGTAAAACGCGCGCAACCGGGTCAGGAACATATAGCAGGCGAGCAGGATGAACCAGCCGATTAAAGCCTTATAACGCAAGCGCAGTTGCAAGTTCAGCACACTGTTCGGCAGATTTCGGATCGAAATCATCACCACGATCCAGAACAGAATCGGCGGAATCACTAACCATTCGAGAATACCCGAATAAAACCGGATATCCGGCCACTTGGTCAATTGCGCTAGCAGTTCCAGAAACTGTGTCCACAGATGCAATCCAATCATCGGCAGGATCAACGCGAGCAGGAACAACAATTTTTTTGCGATCGACCGCACGTCGATCAGATACAGCCATTCCCAAGCCGCGGCCAGCGTCAGGATGCCGAGCAACAGAGAAAAATATTGGGAAGAAAGCGTAAATACCGCCGTAGCAATCAGGGCGGCCAGAATCGATGCAGTGATAATTCGCTTGAGCAACATTGTTATAATTATCGTTAAAGTTAGAGGGTAACTGCTTTGCCGAGCACCTGCTCGCCGGTATGACCGAAGCGCCTTTGCCGGCCTTTGAAACTCAAGATCGCCTCTTCGAGCGATTTCTGGTCGAAATCAGGCCAGAGGGTATCGGTGAAATACAATTCGGAATAGGCGAGTTGCCATAATAAAAAATTACTGACACGCTGCTCGCCACCGGTTCTAATGAATAAATCCGGTTCCGGCAAATCCGCGGTCGATAAATGGCGATTGATCAGATTTTCATCGATGTCTTGCGCCTTCAATTCGCCGGCCAAAATTTTTTGATTAACTGTGCGAAATGCCTGACATAAATCCCAACGGCCACCGTAGTTGACTGCAATAACCAAGGTCAATGCAGTATTAGCGCTGGTTTGCGCCTCGCCTTCGAGCATTTTTTTTTGCAATGACTCAGAAAAGCGGCTTCTATCGCCGATGAAGCGCAGGCGAATATTGTTTTTATCCAGTTTGTTGATTTCACCCTGGAGCGTCGACAAAAACAATTCCATCAACAGCGACACTTCCTCGGATGGCCGCCGCCAGTTTTCGCTACTGAATGCGAATAGAGTCAACACTTCGACCCCATCTTTGGCGCAGTGCTCGACGATTTTGCGAACCGCCTTCACGCCCGCCCGATGACCGACGGCGCGAGGCATGAAGCGTTTCTGCGCCCAACGGCCATTGCCGTCCATGATGATCGCGATATGGCGCGGAACGCCGTTATCGATGGGGTTAAAGCAAGCGTTGTCTGACGACATGGCTGGCATCCGAATCAAAGCGACAACAGATCGGCTTCTTTGGCTTCCAACAACTTTTCGACTTCCTTGACAAATTGGTCGGTAATTTTTTGAATTTTTTCTTCCGCGTTGCGAGCGTCATCTTCGGAAATCAGCTTTTCCTTCAAGGCTTCCTTGATCGCGTTATTTGCGTCGCGACGGATGTTGCGGATCGCCACCCGGCCGTTTTCGGCCTCGTGTTTGACAACCTTGACCAGTTCGCGGCGGCGTTGCTCGGTCAACGGGGGCAACGGGATACGGATCGTCATGCCGTTGGTGGAAGGGTTAAGACCGAGATCCGACTTCATGATCGCTTTCTCGATCGCCTGCACCATGTTTTTTTCCCATGGCGTAATCGTCAACGTCCGAGCGTCCTCGACCGCAATATTCGCGACCTGGGACAGCGACGAATCGGTGCCGTAATAAGACACGCTGATCTGGTCGAGCAGGCTCGGATGCGCGCGCCCGGTTCGGATCTTCGAAAACTCATGTTTCAGCGCTTCGATGCTTTTGCCCATGCGGGACGCTGCATCCTGTTGAATATCATTCATCATTATTTTGTTCCTCGTTCAATCAGCGAACCGATTTCTTCGCCCTTCATCAACCGCATCACCGCACCCTGTTCAAAGATGTTCATTACCCGCATCGGAATGTTATTGTCACGGCACAGCACTAAGGCGGTGGTGTCCATCACATTCAACCGCTGGTCCAGCGCCTCGTCATAAGTCAGACGCTGATAGAAGACGGCGTCCTTGACTTTTTCGGGGTCGGCCGAATAGACGCCTTTGACCTTGGTCGCTTTGATCATCAATTCCGCATTGATTTCGATCGCCCGGAGACTGGCCGCCGAATCGGTCGTAAAGAAGGGATTGCCGGTGCCGGCCGCAAAAATCACAATCCGGCCTTTTTCCAGATGACGGACCGCGCGGCGGCGAATATAATCCTCGCAGACCTGATTGATTTTCAGCGCGGACATCACCCGGGCCTGCAAGCCCTGATGCTCGAGCGCATCCTGCATCGCCAGCGCATTGATCACGGTCGCCAGCATGCCCATCTGGTCGCTGGTGACCCGGTCCAATCCCTCGGAGGCCTTATCTGCGCCGCGCAGGATATTGCCGCCGCCGATTACCAGACCGATCTGGACGCCGAAATCGGATAATTCCTTGATTTCGGCGGCCAGGCGATTCAGGATATCGGAGTCGATGCTGCCGCCCGTTTCGCTCATCAGCGCCTCGCCGCTCAGCTTTAATAAAATTCTCTGGCAAATCGGTTTTTTCATAGTTCTTTGTCGGATGGTTTATTAATAGCTTGTTACAAGGCCTGCCGTCAGACCAAATTTAGCTGGCCCGCACTTGCGCCATCACTTCTTCGGCAAAGTTTTCTTCTTTCTTTTCGATGCCTTCACCGACTTCCAGGCGGCTGAAACGCACGACGCCGTTGCCTTTTGAAGACACCAGCTTGCCGACCGAAACTTTGTCGTCCTTGATGAACGGTTGACCCAGCAAGGTCACTTCCGCGAAGAATTTGCTGATCCGTCCGGCGACCATTTTTTCGATGATGTCGGCTGGTTTGCCACTTTCGGCCGCTTGCGCCTTAAAGATTTCCTTTTCCTTTTCGATAGTTTCCTGGGAAACCTCAGCCTCTGAAACGCAGATCGGCTTGCTCGCCGCGATATGCATCGCCACATCCTTGCCCAATTCCTTGTCGGCTTTGGCCAGCTCGACGATCACGCCGATCTTGCTGCCGTGCAGATAGCAAGCGGTGCCGCCTTCCGCTGTGTGGAATCTTTCGAAGCGTCTGACCGTGATGTTTTCGCCCAGTTTCGCGATCAGCGCGCGGCGGGTTTCTTCAACGGTTGCGCCGTCGCCCAGTTTTACGTCGAGCAATTGCGCATCGGTCGCAACGTCGGCGTTAAGCAAAGCGGAAGCCACGTCGTTCACGAACTTGACGAAATCCGGCGACTTGGCGACAAAATCGGTTTCACAGTTGATGTCGACGATTGCGGCGGTTTTTTCGTCGTCGCTGATCTTGGCGCCAATACTGCCTTCCGCCGCGATACGGCCGGATTTTTTGTCTGCCTTCGCAAGACCGGCCTTGCGCATGTTTTCAATCGCCAACTCCATGTCGCCGTTGGCCTCTTGCAGGGCTTTTTTACATTCCATCATGCCAGAACCGGTTCTTTCACGCAGTTCCTTAACCATACCCGCAGTAATACTCATTCTCTTTTTTTCCTCAACTTGTCATCACTATGAAAACGCCCCCAAAAGGAGGCGTTTTCAGGTCTCATCGAAACGCTGTTTCGGCTTATTCGGCTGCCGGAGCCTCTTCAACGAAGTCATCCGCTTTGGCCGACAATCCTTGCGTCGCGGCTTTCGCTTCTAAAACCGCTGCGGAAGCGCATTCGCAATACAATTTAACCGCGCGGATCGAATCGTCATTGCCCGGAATCACATAATCGATGCTTTCCGGCGAGTTGTTCGAATCGACAACGCCGACCACCGGAATGCCGAGTTTTTTGGCTTCGCTGATCGCATTTTTTTCGTAACCGACATCCAGCACGAAAATCACGTCCGGAATGCCTCTCATGTCTTTGATGCCGCCCAGGCTGCGCTCGAGTTTCTCGAGTTCGCGTTCCATCATCAGGGCTTCTTTCTTGCCGAAGCGCTGATACAGGGTGCCGTCGGCCTTCATCGCTTCCAGTTCCTTCAAGCGATTGATCGACTTTTTGATGGTCTTGAAATTGGTCAGCATGCCGCCCAGCCAACGATGGTTGACATAAGGCATGCCGCAACGGCTCGCCTCTTCCGCAATCACTTTGCGCGCCGCTTTCTTGGTGCCGACAAACAGGATGTTGCCTTTGTTTGCGGACATTTGACCCAGATAATTCATCGCGTCGTTGAACAGAGGAAGCGTTTTTTCCAGATCGATGATATGGATCTTGTTACGGGCGCCGAACAGGTATGAAGCCATTTTCGGGTTCCAGTAACGGGTTTGGTGTCCAAAATGAACGCCTGCTTCCAACATTTGACGCATTGAAACTGCCGCCATTAATTTTCTCCTAAGTATAAAATTTCGGAACAAAGTTCCGGTGGGTTACGCCTCCCTTTACCCCGCTTGCCAACCCGCTGCAGTATCGATTAAAGCAGGCACCCTGGCAAGTGTGACGGTAACGGTGAGTATTTATTTCAGAAAAACTGAACCTAACTTTATACCATATTCTGACGCAATCAACAAATTGTATTCCTGGCCGCTGCCTGTTACGCCCTGGCATAAGTTCATCACTATGGGGACAAATCAACCCAATAATACATCGGCGTATTACCGCGAAAAACATACCTCCAAAGCCCGCCAGTAATCCAGATGTGGTATATTGTAAGGATTATTTACGGCAACTCTCAGGATGTTCCTTGCGCCGTAAACCAGCAATGCCACTTTACCTTTAATCAAACTCTCTAAATTGCCCCGAGTCTTTGCCCAATCCATGAGCATCACCATCAAAACCGAAACTGAAATCGAAAAAATGCGCATTGCCGGCCGCTTGGCCGCCGAAGTGCTGGAAATGATCGAACCGCATGTCGTTCCGGGCATTACGACCAATGAACTAAACAACATCTGTCACGATTACATCGTGAATGTGCAAAATGCAATTCCGGCGCCACTGAATTACCGCGGCTTTCCGAAATCGATCTGCACCTCGATCAATCAGCAGGTCTGCCACGGCATTCCCGGCGAAAAAAAGCTAAAGTCCGGCGACATCGTCAATATCGACATTACCGTGATCAAGGATGGCTATCACGGCGACACCAGCAAAATGTTCTGTGTCGGCGAGGTCAGCCCACACGCCAAGCGCTTGATCAACGTGACTCGGGAATCGATGTATCTTGGCATCCAGCAGGTCAAACCGGGCGCGACACTGGGCGACATCGGCGAGGCGATCCAGAAGCACGCGGAAGGCAACCGTTACTCGGTAGTCAGGGAGTTTTGCGGGCACGGCATCGGCAAAATCTTTCACGAAGACCCGCAAGTGCTGCATTACGGTAAAGCCGGCACCGGCGAAGTGCTCCAAGCGGGCATGATCTTCACGATCGAACCGATGATCAATCTTGGCAAACGGCATATCAAGGTGTTGTCGGACGGTTGGACCGTCGTGACCAAGGACCGCAGCCTCTCCGCGCAATGGGAGCACACGGTGTTGGTCACCGCCGACGGATACGAGATACTGACGTTACGACAAGAAGAAAGGTAACTCCGTTGCGCAACATCACCGATACCATGCCCTTCTCCGCCTCCGACAGTCTGCCGTTCTTTAAGCAACTGCTCAAGGAGAAGAACACCGAGCTTAGCTTGCAATTCGATCCGCACCGGTCGGTGTTGCCGCTGCTGCACGCCAGGTCCGATTTCATCGACGCTCTCCTGTGCCGTTGCTGGCGTCGCTTTCTTGACGACCATGCGCTCCGCCTGAGCCTGGTCGCGGTCGGCGGTTACGGACGGCGTGAGTTGTTTCCTAGTTCCGATGTGGACATCATGGTCCTGCTCGATTCGGAAGGAGACGCGCCTCATCAGGACGCGCTAGTGCAATTTTTCACCTTTCTCTGGGACATTGGCCTTAAACCCGGCCACAGCGTGCGTACGATCAATGAATGCGTGCGTCTGGCGAGGGACGACCAGACCATCATCACCAGCTTGATGGAAATGCGCCTGATTTGCGGCAATCAGGATCTCTATGAAACGCTCAGGGAAAACATTTCGCCCGATAGGATTTGGCCTTCGGACCAATTTTTCGTCGCCAAGATGGAAGAGCAACGGCAACGTTACGCCAAATTCCATGACACTGCCTATAACCTGGAGCCGAACATCAAGGAAGGCCCCGGAGGGTTACGCGACCGCCAGGTGATTGCTTGGGTATTCAAGCGTCATTACAATTCATCGACGCTGAAGGAACTGATCAAATATGGCTTTTTACCCATCTCGGAATATAACGAGCTAGTGGATGCGGTCGAGGTGCTCTGGCGTATCCGTTACGCGCTGCACCTGCTGACCAACCGCTGCGAAGATCGTCTGATTTTCGACTATCAGCGCGAGCTGGCCACTCAATTCGGCTTTAGTTGCGAAGATCAGCATTACAACCAAGATGTCGAACTGTTCATGCAGTTCTATTTCAAAACCGTGCAGGGTCTCGAGCGTTTGAACGAAATGCTGCTGCAACTGTTTCACGAACGCTTTATCAACGGCCATACCGACATCAAGCCGATTCCGGGAAACGCGCAATTTGTTGCGATCAACGGCTATCTGGAAGCGGTCGACGAACAGGTCTTCGCCAAAAATCCTGCCGCCCTGCTCGAACTGATTCTGATACTGGAACAAAATCCCAAACTCAAAGGGGTACGCGCGGCCACGATCCGTCTTATCCGCAAAAATCTGCACCTGATCGATGATAACTTTCGCCATGACAAGAACGCGAATCGTCTGTTTGTCGAAATTTTCCAGCAGCCCAGCGGCCTGACCCATGAGCTGCGCAGGATGAACCGCTATGGAATCCTGGCCGCCTATCTGCCCTGCTTCGCGAATATCGTCGCCCGGATGCAGTACGACCTGTTCCATATCTATACGGTCGATGAACATACGCTGTTCGTGATCCGCAATCTACGCCGTTTCTCGCTCGAAAAGCACAAAGATGAACTGCCGTTCTGCAATCAGATCTTCCTTTTGATCGGTAAACCCGAACTGCTCTACCTGGCTGGACTTTTTCACGACATCGCCAAAGGCAGAAACGGCGACCACTCGTCGATCGGCGAAGATATCGCCCGAGAGTTCTGTCAGCAACACGGTTTTTCCGCGCATGACACCAAACTGGTCGCTTGGCTGGTGCGCAACCATTTGATCATGTCGATGACCGCGCAACGCAAGGACATCGGCGACCCGGACATAATCCATGAGTTCGCTCAACAAGTCGGCAGCGTCGAGTATTTGAACCACCTCTATCTCTTGACCGTCGCCGACATTCGCGCGACCAATCCTGAACTGTGGAATTCGTGGAAGGATTCACTACTCAAAGAGCTTTATACCGCGACCCATCTGATGCTGCGCCGAGGTTTGCCGAACCCTGTCGGCCAAACCGACCGCATCCTCGAAACCAAGAAAGAAGCGCGCGACGAACTAATCCAACTCGGTTTGTCCGAACAAGATATCGACGCCTCTTGGCAGCATGCGAACGACGATTATTTTCTGCGCTATTCGGCCAATGAAGTCGTCTGGCATACGATTGCAATTGCCTCTTCCAGCGAAGAGGAGTTGCCGCTAGTCCTGCTGCGTCCGCAAACCCAGCGCGGCAGCGCGGAAGTTTTCATCTATACGAAAAACGCAGGGAACATCTTTTCGATCAGCACCGCTACACTGGACCAATTGGGTCTGACCGTGCTCGACGCCCGGATCATGACAACAACGGACAATTATGTCCTGAACAGCTTTCAAGTACTCGAACAAAACGGCGAACCGATCAGAGACCTGATCCGTGAAGTGCATATTTGCTCCGCACTGCGTAACAATTTATTACATAAAGCGGTCCAGGAGCGTAAAAACATTCATCGCCAGTCCCGGCAAGCCAAACACTTTCCGATTCCGACCAGCATCCGGTTTCATGATGATCCTTTGAGCCATTGCACGATCATCGAGTTGATCACCACCGACAGCGCCGGCCTGCTTTCCAAAATCGGACGCGCGTTCGTCAAGCAACACATCAACCTGCATAACGCCAAGATCACCACGATCGGTAGCCGCGTGGAAGATATGTTCTACGTCACCGACAGCACGCTGCGACCGATTACCGATCCCGGCACTCAGGAAAAACTGCGGAAAGAAATCATTAGCGCACTGGAGGGGTAAAAAACTTGGGGAAACTGAATTTTGTCTAACTCCTCCCCCTGTGAGCGGAACCTGGCGCAGCCACAAAGGGTGAATTGTATAGGATGTGGCGGCCTGCTTTCTAAATCGGCCGATGCGCCTGATTGAATCCAGCCGATTTACTAATGTAGCTAACCAACCGATTCAGACTGTTATTTTCGATTTCGACGTAACGCATGCAGATCATGCACTGCTCCTTCGATAGACGCCGTGCATAGGCAATATGACATTTCGCCTGCACAGGAACATTTTGCCCCTCGCCATCAGGGAGATTCAGCGCAATCGATAGCCGCATGGGACGCCCGCCGATCACAAAATTACCGCCTGGCGCGATCGCATCACGCTGATAAATATCGCACAAAACATTTACGCCATCCCCCGTCGTTTCGACAGCAGTCACATGCAGTTCACTGCCGCCTTCATTGAAGATGGTCGCAGGAAGTTTCTCCGAAACTCTACCATATATTTTCTTCTCCATCACTCTCAGCCCTCTCGTTATCATTCATTGTGAATACAGGTGCGAAATCTGCTCTTTTATATACGGTAAGTTTTGTCTACTTTTCTTAAAAGTCAATCCTAAATATTCAATAATGTTTAGGGCTGAACGTTCGTCCGAAACTTATCGAAAGATAGGTGGCTTTGGCGCTCTGTTTCACGCACCGCCAAAGCAATGCAAAACGGCAATCCGGGCCGAGATCGGAAATGATACAAAGGGAGGACGCTTTTTACGTGCCGCTTGAATGTAAGGAAAGGCTGGCAACCACTCTTTCCATCTGACCGCAAAGCACTATATAGGGATACAAATTGGTCGGCGTAAAATGATTAATCTCCTGGACTAGATTCGAATAACGGATCATATCGTCATGCGCTTTGAACGCCTCGAAATAGGCGCCGCAAGAAGGCGCGGAACCGGCCATGATCTCGATCAACAGCCTGCCGGTCAGCATCATCAACTTTTCCCGCAAGGAGCCGTTGACCCTGCTCTGCCATGCATCCTGGCTAGGCAATAGCGACAGCCGCTTAAAGACCGCATCTAACCCCAAAAGCCCCCTGACTTCCTGATTCCGTTGCGAAACAACCGCCAACTCCTGCCCGGTTTCTTCCGCTAGGTCAACGAGCCATAAAAAATCATCCAAACCGGCGATGAAAGCCATCCTGAGAGCGAGATCACTTTCGATTCCCTGCGTTTGATAGCGCGCCACGTGGGCCTTGACCGACTCATCATTCACACCGCCCTGTTCGCTGAAATAGCGCCAAGACTCCTGCAAATAACGCTGATAGCGCTCCATTGTCGCGTTGTCTAGCCGGATTCGGCGGTGATGGCGCAATGCCCAGCGACAGAAGCGTTCGAGCATGTTTTCGGTGCCCAGCAAGCACTCATATTGCAGTGCCGCCGGGATTTTATTATCTAAACCCTCGATACGCCGCCGCAGATCATCCGCCTGCAGGATACGTTCAAACCCGAGATAACAGTTGATCCGTTCCAACAGATCGTTTTTCTCGCCATCAACCCACGTACTCAAAAAACAGCAGCCCGCCTGATTGATGATCTTGTTGCTGATAAAAGTCGCCTTGATCTTGTCCGCCAGAGGGTGTAGATACAACACGTCTTGATAATCCCTGACGAGCGGATCGGGAAAATAATCGTGGAGATAACCATCGCAACACGGGTCACCCAGCAGAGCCGTATGCTCTTGAATTAGATCGGTGAAAAACATTTTGACGGCCGACATCAACACCGCGAACTCCGGGCGGGTAATTGTCTTGGCTAGACGGTTCTGCACTTCTTTCTCGCTGGGGAACAATTCCGTTGCCCCTTCGAAAAAGCCGGCGGCTTCCAGACGCTCGGCGACCTCAAAAAACGGCGCGGCACTTTCCGCCGCGCGCAATTGTTCCAGCGACAGGCATTGGCTCTGTGCATAATTGTCCGCCAGCACCAAACGGCAAACCTGGCCGGTCATCTCGGCAAACAACGTTTGGCCTCCGCTCAGCAGATTTTTCTTGTGCAGCAGCGTCAGAAAGATTTTTAAATTGACTTCATGATCGGAGGTATCGACGCCGGCCGAATTGTCGACCGCATCGGTGTTGATCTTGCCGCCCTTCAGGCTGTATTCGATGCGCGCTTGCTGGGTAAAGCCCAGATTCGCGCCCTCGCCGACCACCTTCGCGCGCAACGCGGATGCATCGACACGCACATTATCGTTCGCGCGATCGGAGACATCTTCATGTTTTTCGGTGCTAGCCTTCACATAGGTGCCAATGCCACCGAGCCATAACAGATCGGTTTCGGCGGTCAACAGATAACGAATCAACGATTCGCCGTCGAGCGAGCGGTAATGTACGCCGAGCCATTTTTTCAGCTCGGGCGACAACGGAATGTCTTTCGCGGAACGCAAATAGACGCCGCCGCCTTCGGACAGCAGCGTGCGATCGTAATCATTCCAACTGGAGCCTGGCAACTCGAACAGGCGTTTGCGCTCCCGCAACGCCGCATCGCCCTCCGGAGGGTTCGGATCTAGAAAAATATGCTGGCCGCTGAATGCCGCGAGCAACCGAATGCAGGGCGACAACAACATGCCGTTACCGAACACATCGCCGTCCATGCTGCCGACGCCGATCACGGTAAACGCTTCGCTCTGGATATTTTTGCCGAGTTCGCGGAAATGCCTTTTCACGCACTCCCAAGCGCCGCGCGCGGTAATGCCGAGCGCCTTGTGGTTATAACCGTGCGAGCCTCCGCTCGCAAACGCATCGCCCAGCCAGAACCGATAATCTTTTGACACCGCATTCGCGATGTCCGAAAACTGGGCCGTACCCTTGTCGGCCGCGACGACCAGATAGGGATCGGGATCGTCGTAAACGACCAGATACGGCGGATGCAGCACGGCCTGAGCATCATCATAATTATCGGTCAGATCGAGCAGCCCCTTGATCAGCGTCAGATAAGCCTGTTTGCCGGCCTCCTTGATATCGCGCCGCAAACCGATGCTGGTCAATACAA
The DNA here is from genome assembly GCF_035916875.1 of Methylomicrobium sp. Wu6. Taxonomy (NCBI): domain Bacteria; kingdom Pseudomonadati; phylum Pseudomonadota; class Gammaproteobacteria; order Methylococcales; family Methylococcaceae; genus Methylomicrobium; species Methylomicrobium sp. Wu6. Next base: position 86,103 of record NZ_JAXUHN010000094.1, on the reverse strand, counting down.
AACCGCCCTTCGCGCCGGTCGGCACGATCAGTGCATTTTTGCTGACCTGAGTCTGCATCAAGCCGAGAATTTCACTGCGAAAATCGTCGGGCCTGTCGGACCAGCGGATGCCGCCCCGCGATACCTTGCCGGCGCGCAGATGAATACCCTGCATCGCGGCCGCATGCACAAAAATCTCATACTGCGGCTTCGGCGGCGGCATCTCGATCACGCCGAGGCTGTCGATTTTAAAAGCGATCAAATACTCGGACGACTGCCGCCGCAGATGGAAATTGCAGCGCATCGTCGCGTCGATCAAATTGAACAGATTGCGCAAGATCCTGTCGTCGTTCAGATCGGCGACCCTTTCCATGCTTTGCAATAATTCAAGATGCATCGGTAACAAGGATTCCTCTTCCCTGAGCAAGGCATCCTCATCGTCGAGATAGGGTCTGAAACGCGCATCGAAATAATGATACAGGCACAACGCTACGCCGGGATTGCAGAGCAGCGCGTGATGAATGCTCGCGCGGGTGGTGCGGTGGCCCAATTGCAGATAATAATTTCGGTAGGCGCGCAGCACATCGATCTCCTGCCAGTCCAGGCCGGTCAGAATGATCAACTTGTTCAGCGCGTCATTTTCGACGCGCATCTCTAAAATCGCCCGAATCGCCTCCAACAGACGCCGTTTCAACCGCGCCATCGACGCGCAAGGATTTTGCGCGGGCTTGATCGTGAAGCTTTTGATAAAGTACGACGAACCTTCGACATCGGCGATGAACTGCACATGATCCATCGCTCTCAGATGCAGGTTTTCGAGCACCGGGATATATTCATCGAGAAAGCGTTCCTCGCGACTGTAAAAATGCAGACGGTAATGCTCGACTTTTTGGCACGGACTCAGAATGCCTACCGACGGACATTCCGCCGACAGCAGCCACTCCAGATGCAGCATGTCTTTCAATGCAAAGCGCGGTGCAACCAGCGACTGATAGCTCTCGGTCGTCAATGACCGGTATTTGGAGCACAACGCGCGCCCCTGTTCCTTACCGAGCGCGCGTTCGGCCAGCCGCAGCAAAGCATGACGCCAGGTTTCGTAATTTCCCTTCATCAACGCCCTATTCATTTCAGATACTTGATAATTTCGAGCACGTTACCGTCGTTAATCCGCGTGTAGGTAACAGAGTCCATGAATGTGCGAATGAAAAAAATCCCCATGCCGCCTTCTTTCGGATGATCGAAATCCGGGATATCCACTTTTTCCAGATCGAAGCCTTGGCCGTGATCGTAAACCTTGATATTCAATTCCTGATCGTCGATATGAATGGTAATCCTGACGGTATCCTTCGGATCATTGTAGTTGGCGTGCTTGATCGCATTGGCGGTCGCCTCGGTCAAGACCAGATTCAGATGATAAGACAACGCCTCGCGATCGCCGGAGTAATCCTCCAGATCTTTCGCAATTTGTTCGCCGATACTACCGATCAGATTCAGATATTTGGTCTGCGTCGGTATGATCACTTCAACCTGGATAATGGGATCGCACATGGCCAACCTTTAATTTTGACTTCCTAGAGCTTCTGTTAGATCGACATAAATCTCAAAAATTCGGTTCAACCGCGTTAATTCGAACATCGACACCACCTGTTGTTTACATCCCGCCAAAATAAACCGGCCCGATTTTGCCATTGCATTCTTGTGCCCGGACAAGAGAGCGCCAAGACCCGAACTATCGATAAAGCGCACCCTGTCCAATTGCACGATGATGTCGGCTTCTCCCTGCTCGATCAGGTGCAGAAAGATTTCCTTCAGTCCGGCCGAATTATGCGCGTCGATGCGCTCTTCAAGCACATTCACCACGCTGTAGCCGTTGATTTTTTCCAGATTCGCATTCATCGCTGCTTCCATTGTTATTCGTTGATCTTATCAAACCCTCCGCCTCGCGCCAGGCAAAAACTGACGAACTTCCGAAGAACCATAACGGCCAAGAAAATTTTCATCAGCCTGATCGAGGCAATGGCTAGACTTTCGTTCCCCTGCTGATTATCATGCGGAGGGCATCGTCTGTAAACGGTGTTCCGATCCTAATCGCTCAGACAAAAAAATCTTGTCTTGCTTATCGGCCATGCGCGCCGGAGCCGGGCCTCCGCTGAGTGTACCATAATAACTATAACGCTATTTGAGGTGTTCGATGTTAGAAAAACTGCAACCCGCCCCGATGTTCAGAGCATTGAATCAGAATGGTCAACTGGTCAGCCTGTATGATTTCGCCGGCGATAAAAACATCGTTTTATATTTCTATCCGAAAGACGACACTCCCGGCTGCACGATCGAGGCAAACGACTTTACCCAACTGGCCGACGAATTCGCCAAGCTTGATACGGTCGTGATCGGCGTCAGCAAGGACACTTGCCAATGCCATGCCGATTTCATCAAGAAATACAATCTGAATGTAGAACTGCTCGCCGACACCACAGGCGAAATGTGCGTGAATTACGGGGTTTGGCGTGAACGCGAGAAAAATGGTGTCAGAAGTATGCACATTCTGCGTTCGACCTTCATCGTCGACAAGGATGGTATCTTGCAGGACGTCGCCTACGGCGTCAATCACGAAGGACATGCCCAGGCGACGCTGGATAAACTGAAAAATCCGCAGCCCGAAGAGGGAGCCGCCTCGGAAGCCGAGGCGGAATAAGCTTTGCTAAGGCGATTCTGGTTCCCGCGCGGCGCGTGGGAACCAGAAAACCACTTGAGTCCGTTTTAAGAAATATCTTGTTGTCCGGCAATAGACATTCAATGCTTGATGCGATTCCGCTTAGGCGTGGAGCGATTGAATGTGAGTTCAGCGCCATTAAATTTTTACCGGATCGGCATTCGGACTGCCGACCGCTGGTGCTGCTACTGCGCAGTCTTTGAAAGCTTCGAAAAACTGCTGACAAAATCCCGGCATCGCTTTTTCGGCTGGTCTTTGTATGCCGTTAGGCGAAATAGCCGGGTTTATCAATAGGGATTCGAGGACGAAAAAAAGCATCGCGATCAATCCGAGCACAACCCAATGATTGGATAAAAGCGGCAAAGCGACTCATCGCCATTCTCGGGGCAAACAAACTGCGGCCAGTTCCAGAATCTGTTTCCAGGATAAATTATCTTGCTCGCAAGATGCGTTTTTTATTTATCGATTCGAATTTGTTGGCAGGATTCCAAAATAGAACGTTTCCGATGCTCCGAAAAATCATGAACAGAATCAAACACGCGGTACGGATCAAAAAACATCACGACCCGCGAACACGAGAAACCGTCAACCTGCCCTATTTCGATGACCTGCTGAAACTGCTGCATGACGGCAACAAGGAGGTCGAACAAAGCTTCGGGCGGCACGTTCACTGGGGATATTGGGGAAATCCGCAAAAGGCCGAACCGACCGGCGCCGATTTCGCCGAGGCCGCGGAATCTCTGAGCCAGGAAATTTGCCTGGCAGCCGGCGTCCATAACGGCTTGAGCGTGCTGGACGCCGGTTGCGGCTTCGGCGGCACGATCGCGCATATCAACGATAATGACACAGACATGCGGCTGACCGGCCTCAATCTGGACCCACGCCAGTTGCGACGCGCGCGCTCGCAGGTAGTCGCACGCTCCGGAAACCGGATCGAATTCGTGCAGGGCGATGCCTGCAAGCTGCCGTTTCCAGACCAATGTTTCGATGTGGTGCTTGCAGTCGAATGCATTTTTCATTTTCCGAGCCGCGAACAATTTTTTCGGGAAGCTTGGCGCGTATTGAAACCGGGCGGCACTCTGGCCTTATCCGATTTCATTCCTGCGCCGATCATCGTTCCATTCTCCAAAATCAGGCTGCCGGAGCGTCTGAGCCGTGGGTTTTACGGCAAATGCAATGTGCGCTATACGCTGAAGGACTATCGGCATTTAGCCCGTGAATCGGGCTTTGCTATTCAAAGCGAATGGGATATTACCGTAAATACCCTGCCCACCTACCCGCACCTCAGGCGTCTGGCGTGGGAAACCTCTTTTTTTAATGGCTTCGCGATGATCGAGACTGCGACACTGGAACTGTTAAGCCGGCTCGGCTTGATCAAATACTATATCCACGCTTTTCAAAAAGACGATTAGAAACGGTCGGCTAAACATCAGCCACGCCGTATAACTAGCGCAGATTCCCGCAGCTCGATTTACCGACTGATCCTGACCGGCGCGATCGGCAACATAATCAAAAAGCCGATGCCCGATCCGAGCGCCAGCCATTTTACGATCGAATAAAGTCGGCGCAGCTTGCGGTTAGCTTTATTGATGATCGTAAATTCGTTCACATAAATCGTTTCGCAAGCGCCGTTGCCGGTGTCTTCGCGGATGGTGCTGGTGCCCCGGCGGAAGCCGTTGCCCGGATTAGCATATTCGGCAAGCAAACCGGAAAGGCGGATGTGATCACCCGGTTCCGCACTCATCAGCGCGGCTTTCACCTGATCCTTGTCAACAAGCAAATGATTATTCGACAACGCGTTCATTTTAAACACATTGCCGGTTTCCCTGTCCGGCCAGGAAGCCCAGCAGGTCCAACTGTCGTTATGAAAGTTGATCCGGTGATAAACGCCCGACTGCACATTCTGGCCCCAGATCACGCATAAATCGCGCAGGTTCAAAAAATCCTGCCAGCGGCCGTGATGCCAGATGTCGTTCAATTGATTCGCATCATGCAGGCTGACCACAACGCCGTCGAGTCGATACGAAAATTTAGGCGTAATCGTATAGTTCTGGCCGTTCACCGAGGCGCTGAACGCAGTCTCGGCGGTAGGCTCTTGCAAGGGTTCCTGCAACTCATCGAGCTCGTAATAGGAAGGCTCGGGCATCTTGTCCTTATACGCATACAACCCGGCCAACGCCAAGGCGCTGAACCAGAATAACCGTTTGAACAGCGTCTCGAGAAAGGAGGACAATACCACAGTTACACAAGCCCGGCGTCACCTGCTTATCGGCAAATGCAGCGCCATTTTTCTTATCGCCAACGCGCCTTCGTAGAGCGCTTCGGACAGGGTGGGATGCGCATGGATCGTTTTCGCAAGATCTTCGCTGCTGGCCGAGAATTCCATCGCGAGCACCGCTTCGGCAATCAGTTCGGAAGCTCCAGAGCCGATCATGTGCACGCCGAGAATCATATCTGTTTCAGCATGCGTGATGATCTTGACCAGGCCGTCCGTGCGCCCCATAGTCAACGCCCGCGACGAGGCGCTGAACGGAAAAACGCCGACCTTCAACGGCTCGCCGAGCGCCCTCAGCGCCTGCTCGGTCTGCCCGACCCAGGCAATCTCGGGATCGGTATAAATCACGCTCGGCAGCAGATCGTAATTGATCATTGGTTGCAGGCCTGCGATCTGCTCGGCCACGAATACGCCCTCCTCGATGCCCTTATGCGCGAGCATCGGGCCAAGCAAAGTCAGATCGCCGACCGCATAGACGCCGGGTAGATTGGTACGGCAATTTTCATCGACATGCACATAGCCCGATTCGTCGAGCAACAAGTCGGCTTCAGGCGCAGCTAACCCTTCGGAACTGGGTTTGCGGCCGATTGCCACGATCAGGCGGTCAACGCGAAGCATATGGGTGCCCTCATGATCCTGATATTCGATCGTGACTTTCTTGTTGCCCTTCTTGGCCGAAATAACCCTTGCGCCGAGGCGCAATTCCATACCTTGGCCGGCGAAGATCTTATAGGCTTCGCGCGCGATTTGCTGATCCGGCAGATTCAAAAAGTTTTCCTGGGCTTCAAGCAGTATCACTTCGGCGCCCAGTCGCTTCCAGATGCTGGCGATTTCGAGGCCCTTGATGCCCGCCCCGATGATCGCCAGACGTTTCGGCACGGCCGTCAAACTCAACGCCTCGCTGGTGTCGATGATATAGTCGTGATCGATCGGCGCGCAAGGCAAGGTCAACGGCGACGATCCGGTCGCCAGAATGATATGGTCGGCGACTAGGCAGGACGGCGCGCTGCCGTCGACCGGCACAATTTCGACGTGGCCAGCCTGCAACAGGCGGCCCCTGGCAGGGATATGCGTGATCTGATGCGCTTTGAACAGCCCGGCGATCCTTTGATTGATCTCCGAAACGATTTGATCCTTGCGGCGAACCATCGCGGCCACGTTCAGCGTCACATTTTCGGCACTGATCCCGTGCTGCTCGAGGCCGCTAGTCAGCGTGTGATAAATCTTCGCCGATTCGAGCAAGGCCATCGAGGCGACGCAGCCGGCATTCAAATAGGCGCCGCCCAGATGGGGTCGGCCGAATTTGTCGCTCCAACTGTCGATGCAGGCGGTTTTTAATCCCAACTGCCCGCAGCGTATCGCGCTGACGTAACCGGCAGGACCCGCGCCGATAATGATCACATCGTATTTCGCTTGTGGCTTCGGCATAATTTAAATGTTCAATAGTAAATGGGCCGGCGACTCCAGACACTCCTTGATCGTAACTAAAAACTGCACCGCTTCCCGGCCGTCCACCAGGCGGTGATCGTATGACAGCGCAAGGAACATAATCGGCCGGATCACGATTTGGCCGTTTTCGGCGACCGGCCGCTCCTTGATCGCATGCATGCCGAGAATCGCGCATTGCGGCGGATTCAGAATCGGTGTCGACAACATCGAGCCGAAGATGCCGCCGTTGGTGATCGTAAAGGTGCCTCCCTGCAGATCCTCGTAGGTCAAGGTGCCCGAGCGCGCCTTCTCGCCGAAATCGGCGATACTCTTTTCGATGCCGGCAAAATCCAGTTGATCTGCGTCGCGCAGCACCGGTACGATCAAGCCGCGCGGCGTCGACACCGCAATGCCGATGTCGTAATAACCGTGATAGATGATATCGTTGCCGTCGATCGACGCATTGATCGCCGGAAATTTCTTCAATGCCTCGATCGAGGCCTTCACAAAGAACGACATGAAGCCAAGTTTGGCATTGTGTTTTTGCTCGAAGCGGGTCTTGTACTGATTGCGCAGATCGATCACGCTCTGCATGTTGACCTCGTTGAACGTGGTCAGCATCGCCGCGTTTTGCTGCGCCTGCAACAGGCGCTCGGCCACTTTCGCGCGCAATCTCGTCATCGGCACGCGCTGTTCGGGACGCAGATTGTTGGCGCCGACCTGATGACGCTCGGCCTCCCTGGCGCGCGGCGCTTCCTGTATGGCTGCGGGCGCCTGTTGCTCAACTTCGACGGGAGCTTGTTTCTTCAAATGATCGAGCACATCTGATTTGGTAATCCGCCCGCTTCTGCCGGTGCCGGTAATGGCCTGAGGATCGATCGTCGTTTCATGCAGAAGCCGCCGGACCGACGGGCTTAACGGCATTTCCGCGGCCTCATGATGAATTTCCTGAGGTTTTGCAGCGGTGGCGGAGCTTTCGACCGGCGCTGGCGCGGCAACGCTCCCGGCCGTCTGGATCACCGCCAATACCTCGCCGGCGGTCACCACCGCGCCGTTCTCTTTCAGTATACTGGCCAACACGCCGGATTCCGGCGCCGGCACTTCCAGTACAACCTTATCGGTTTCCAGATCAACCAAATTTTCGTTCCTGACGACCGTATCGCCGGGTTGCTTGTGCCAGACAACCAAGGTCGCATCGGCGACCGATTCCGGCAAGTTGGGTACTACGACTTCAATGCTCATTATTATTTTCCTGCGGAATGACCGTATAACGCCGATTCGACCACGGCTTTCTGTTGTTGGATATGATCGTGAAAATGACCGACCGCCGGCGCCGCGGACGCTTCGCGTCCACTGTAGCTCATACGAATGGAGGGTGTCAGATTGTCCCGAAAATGATGATTCGACTGATACCAGGCGCCCTGATTTTTCGGCTCTTCCTGGCACCAGACGAATTCTTCCAAATTCGGATATTTGGCCAATTCCGCCTTGAACAACTCCGTCGGAAACGGGTAAAGCTGCTCGATGCGGGCGATCACGACATGTTTCAGATCGGCCTCGCGGCGCGCTTCGAGCAGATCGTAATAAACCTTGCCGCCACAGAGCACGAAGCGGGTCACTTTTTTCGGATTGATCTCGTCCACCTCGCCGATGATCGACTGGAAATGACCGCCGGTCAAATCCTCCAGCGTCGACACCGCTAGCTTGTGCCGAAGCAGGCTTTTCGGGCTCATCACGATCAACGGTTTCCGGTAAGGCCGGATCAACTGGCGGCGCAGCAGATGGAAGATTTGCGCGGGCGTGGTCGGCGTGCAGACCTGAATATTGTGCTCGGCGCAAAGTTGCAGATAACGCTCCAGGCGCGCCGAGGAATGCTCGGGCCCTTGTCCTTCGTAGCCGTGCGGCAACAACAGCACCAGGCCGCACAGACGGCCCCATTTGGTTTCGCCGGAACTGATGAACTGATCGATTACGACCTGCGCACCGTTCGCGAAATCGCCGAACTGAGCCTCCCAGATCACCAAGGTATTCGGCATCGTGGTGCTGTAGCCGTATTCGAAGCCCAATACGCCCGCCTCGGACAACAGTGAATCATAAATATCCGCACGTCCCTGGTCTTTGTCCAGATGCTGCAGCGGAATGTATTCTTCATTCTTCAACTGATTGTGCAGCACCGCATGGCGGTGCACGAATGTACCCCGGCCGACATCCTGGCCGGTAATGCGCACATGATACTTTTCCATCAGCAGCGTCGCATAGGCCATGTTTTCCGCGAAGCCCCAGTCCAGCGGCAAGGCGCCGGCGGCCATCTTACGGCGGTTGTCCATCACCTTCGCGACGCGCGGGTGAATTTCAAAACCGGCCGGCAAACGCAGCATCCGGTCGCTGCAATAGCGCAACCGGTCGAGCGAAATGGCTGTGTCGCCCGGTGCTTCCCATTGCCGGTCATGAAAATGATTCCACTGGTGCGTATAGGTATAGACTGGGTTTTGCGATAAGGGCCTGGATACCACCTGCCCCTGATCGAGCATTTTTTGATAGTCGTTTACCATCGCCGCGGCTTCCTCGGCGGTAATGACGCCTTCGGCTATCAGCTTTTCGGCGTAGAGCCTGCGCGTCGTTTTGAGATTGCGGATTTTTTTGTACATCATCGGCTGCGTCGCAGCCGGCTCGTCTGCCTCGTTATGACCGAGGCGCCGGTAGCAGATCAGATCTATCACCACGTCCTTCTTGAACGTCATCCGATAATCGAGCGCCAGTTTGCTGACGAAGACCACCGCCTCCGGATCGTCGCCGTTTACATGAAACACCGGCGCCTGGATCATGCTCGCAATGTCGGTGCAATAGAGTGTCGAGCGCGCATCGCGAGGATCGCTGGTCGTAAAGCCGATCTGGTTGTTGATCACGACATGGATCGTGCCGCCGGCCGCAAAGCCACGCGTCTGCGACATGTTCAGCGTTTCCATCACGATACCCTGTCCCGAAAAGGAGGCATCGCCGTGAATCAGTACCGGGATCACCGACTCTTTACCGTCGATACCGGCCCGATCCTGACGCGCCCTGACCGAACCTTCGACGACCGGATTGATGATCTCCAGATGCGACGGGTTGAAAGCAAGCGTCAAATGCACCGGCCCTGTCGGTGTATCAATGTCGGAGGAGAAGCCCATGTGATATTTAACATCGCCGGTACTAACGCCCGGCGACGCCGCCGAATGGCCCGCGAATTCATCGAACAAGAGCGCCGGGCTCTTGCCGAGAATATTAACAAGCACATTCAAACGGCCGCGATGCGCCATACCGATCACGATTTCGTTAACGCCCTTAGTACTGCACCCCAAAATCAGTTCGTCGAGGACCGGAATCAACGACTCGCCGCCTTCGAGCGAAAAGCGCTTCTGGCCGACAAATTTGTTATGCAGATAAACTTCGATGCCTTCGGCCGCGGTCAACAATTTGAGCACCCAGCGCTGTTTTTCAGGATCGAGGGTCAGATTGCCTTTCGCGTTTTCCATCCGGCTGATCAGCCAGCGGCGCGTCGCAGTATCGGCGATGTGCATGTATTCGGAGCCGATACTGCCACAGTAAATTTCTTTTAGATTTGCGATGATCTCGCGCAAGGGCAGACGGTCGACGCCATGCAAAATGCCGGTGTCGAACCAGGTGTCCATATCCGGCTCCGCCAGCCCGTAATAGGCCGGATCCATGTCGGGCGGCGGCGGCAGGGTCTTACCGAGCGGGTTATTATTCGCGATCTGATGGCCGCGCACCCGGTAATGATTGATCAGCCGCGCCACGGCTGCTTGTTTCTTGACGCTCTCCTCGGTAAAGCCCTGCATTTGCGCAAGCCTTCCTTGCGATTTCAGCGCCAGTTCGGCAAAACGCTGGACGATCGGGCTGTGCGGCGTTTCATAACCGCCGCCGTTCTGCATCGCCCGAAAACGCTGCCGCCAATCGGGGTCGACCGCTTCCGGATCTTTCAAATAACGTTCGTATAAATCTTCGATAAACCAGGCGTTGCTTCCATAGAGCGAGGAAGATTCCCGGAATTTTTCAAGCAGCGAGGCCATGATCGGTGTCCTGATGGGAAGAGCGGAAATGTCTGTCGGTCCGGATATCGGATGTATAGTCGTACAAGATAGCGTAGTGGTATATTACCAGCATGCAGGGTCTTTGCTAACTAAAAAGTAAGCTTAAGTCCCGGAAAACCGTTTAGCTCAAAGCCTGATCGATAAATTGATATGACAGACTCAAAAAACATCGTAATCAAAGTCAAATACACTGCGCCGGATGCTGCGGCGGAATTACCGCCCAAAATGATAACAGAATGGAATAGCAAACGAATAGCCGGCGCATTAGGCCTTGTGCTGCTATTGCTTGCTGCGTTCTTCTTCTGGTGGAACGGCAAGTCCGGCGATACCGGCAGCACAAGCCAACAAACCGCAACGACCGAGGCGCCGGCACCCGTGCCCTCCGTGAACGCGGCCAAACCGCAACGACCGCCCGCAGCCCCCGCTTCGATTCCCGCCGCAGCGAGCGAAACCCTCAAGCCCATTCAAGCGCCGCCAGCACCTGTCAAGGCGAGCCAGGGCGGCAGAATCCGCCGGGCCGCGCTCGCCTACCGCATCGTCGGTAAAAAGCCCGCCGATTTGATCGGGTCAACCGTCAGGGTCCGCAACGGCAAACCGGTGCCAGTGTATTATTTTATCGAAGTCAGAGGCAAGAAGGATCAGACTCTCTTCCACGAATGGCTGAAAGACGGGCAAATGATCCTGCGGCATCCGCTGGCGGTCGCCGCGGAAAGATGGCGCACGTCGAGCCAACGTCAGTTGGGATTGGACGACCAGGGACTTTGGCTCGTGCGCACGGTGGATGATAAAGGCAGCGTAATGAATGAAATTCAATTTACAGTATCCGCGAAATAATCTTATTTTCGCCGATATTAGCAATCAGGTTCATCTTCCTTTTTGAATTAATATCGACCTCAGTCTGCTCGTGATTTGAGTTATTACTGATTCTTTTATAATGCATTTAAAAACCGGTATTCATTATGTTATAATTTCTCATTTGCATAATCTTGAGAACCCAATATGACTGACTATCAGAATCTTTCTGTGAACGAATTACAAACTGTTATCGATAACGCCGAGAAGGCATTAAAAAATAAACTTGTGAACCATCGCAAGGAAGTCATTGCGCAGATCAAGGAACTGGCCGCCTCAATCGATGTTACGGTGGAAATCATCGAAAGCGACAAAAAATCCCCTCGCAAAGGCGTTAAAGTGCCGGCCAAATACCGCCACCCTAACGATCCCGATAAAATCTGGACTGGCCGGGGCATGATGCCGAAATGGCTGCGCACGCTGATCGACCAAGGACACGACAGCGCTGAATTTAAAATTTAAAGCGATATCTTCGATACTACCTATAAGCGCTTAGCAATAAATCAACAGGTATGCTCTGTTTTCGTAATGCCATACTGATTGGACCCGACAGAAAACAATACATGTGAGCTTTTTGTAAGGCGCTTATAGAGGCCGTCAAGGTCGCCTCTATATTCCAAGATGTTTCATCTCAAAGCGTCGGCCTTTACAATTTTGCGCAGATAGATAGTCGCGCCGATCACCGCCGCCGGAGCCACAATAATATTGATCACCGGCAAGGCCAACCCTGCCGCCGCCAGTCCGCCGAAACTCAACGCCCCCCATCTGACACTACGTATCAACTTATGTTGCTCGGAAAACAAAACCCCGGCATTCTCCAGAGGATACGCCAGATATTCCAGTGCCATACCCCAGGCGCCAAATAACGCCCACAATACTGGCGCAAGCACATTAATGCCCGGAATAATCGACAATATCACCAACGGTATTGCCCGGACCCCCAAATAAACCGCCCGCTTCAATTCTGCCTTGATCACCTTTAACCAGGGCACTTCGACAAGCATTGCCGATTCTCCGCCGATAATCGACAGCGCTGCCGCAGACAGCATGCCGTAAAAAGGTGCTGCGATTAAATTAGCCACCACCGTAAAGGTAAAGAATCCGGCGATAAAAAAACTGATAAAGAACAGCGGCCATAATATCCAGCGCAGCCATTGCAGCCAACCCGGAATGAAGTGATCGATCATATCGGCAAGATAATAATAACCGAGCGTGAATGCGATTCCATATACTAAAAAATTAATCAAAACCGGAATTAAGACGAATTTTCGCAATTTCGGCTCGCCTAGCAAGCTCATCCCTTGTATAAAAGATTTAATCGCCAACAAAGGATTATTTCCCTTTTGATCAAATACCATAAGCAATACCTCCAGGGTTTTGATTGAGAGTCAGAATGCTCTCAATCGGGCCATGCCTTCGGCGGACGGATTTAATACCACGCCGCTTTCGGTCACGATCGCGCTAATCAAGTCAGCCGGCGTCACGTCAAACACCGGATTCCATGCGTTAACCAATGTTTGCTGCTCTCGGTAGCATGCGGGCAACAACTCCGCCGGGTCGCGTTCTTCGATCTCGATGCGACTGCCGTCCGCGATCGTCCAGTCGATCGTCGAGTTCGGCGCGACCACCATGAACTTAACGCCATGCTGCCTGGCCAAAACCGCCAAGGCATAAGTGCCGATCTTGTTCGCCGCATCGCCGTTCGCCGCGATCCGGTCCGCGCCGACGATAACCCAGTCGATCGCGCCGGAGCGCATCAGCCAGGCCGCCGCCGAATCGGCGATCAGGGTCGCCGGAATGCCGTCCTGCGATAATTCCCAAACGGTCAGGCGCGCGCCTTGCAGCCAGGGTCGGGTCTCGTCGGCATAGACCTTGACCGGCTGGCGGGCATACAAGCTGCGGATCACGCTCAGCGCGGTGCCATAGCCGCCGGTCGCCAAGGCCCCGGCATTGCAGTGCGTCAATACGCCTTTGGCGCCGTCGATCAAATCCGCGCCACGCTCGCCCATTGCCCGGTTCGCGGCAATGTCGTCCGCATGGATTTTCTCGGCCTCGGCCAGCACAGCCGCCAATGGATCAGCATGAGACGCATCAAGCACCGCTTTCATCCGGCCCAAGGCCCAAAACAGATTGACGGCGGTCGGCCGCGATTTGGCCAGCATGTCGATATCGGCATCGACCTTGGCGCGCCAGTCAGCCGCATTTTCCGCGACATGCCGCATCACCGACAACACCACGCCATAGGCCGCCGCAATACCGATCGCCGGCGCTCCACGCACGCGCATCGAAGCGATCGCATCGCCGACCCCTTCGGCCTCGCCACAGTCCTGATAAACAATCTGCTCAGGCACCTTTCTTTGATCCAGCACCTGCAATTTATCGCCGACCCACTTCAAGGCTTCGACAGACAATCTATTTTGTTTCGTCATTATTTGGTCAACAATTCATATAAAAAGTTATAATTTACCGCTTGATTCAAGGAACCTTCATGCAAATCGATACCCTAATCCATGCGCGCTGGATTATACCCGTAGAACCCGAATCAGTAACCTATGCAAACCATAGCCTGGCGATCGACGGCGGCAGGATTGTCGATCTGTTACCGACCGATCTGGCCAAGCAAAAATACGCCGGCACGCACACCGAAGACCTCGGCGACCATGCGCTGTTGCCGGGCCTGATCAATTGTCATACGCACGCCGCGATGACGCTGCTGCGAGGCATCGCGGACGATCTGCAACTGATGGACTGGCTGCAACATCACATCTGGCCGCTCGAACAGCGCTGGGTCAGCGAAGCCTTCGTCAGGGACGGCACCGAGCTGGCGATCGCCGAAATGATTCGCGGCGGCACGACCTGTTTCCAGGAAATGTATTTCTTCCCGGAAGTCGCGGCGCAACAGGCTATTCTACACGGAATCAGAGCCAGCATCGGCCTGGTTGTAGTGGATTTTCCGACCATCTGGGCCGAAAACAGCGACGCCTATATCGAAAAAGGCTTGGCTCTGCATGACCAATTGCGCCACGAACCGCTAATCACGACCGCGTTCGCGCCGCATGCGCCTTACACGGTCTCCGACGAACCGCTCAAAAAAATCCGCATGTTCGCGGACGAACTGGAGCTGCCGGTGCATATTCATCTGCACGAAACGCGGCACGAAATCGAACAGGAACAGGCCAAAACCGGCATAAGGCCGCTTCAGCGCTTGCAGGAACTGGGCCTGGTCACGCCCTCGCTAATGGCGGTGCACATGACACAATTGACTGGTACAGAAATGGACCTGCTCCGGGAAAGCGGCGCGCATGTGGTGCATTGCCCGGAATCGAATCTGAAACTGGCCAGCGGCTTTTGTCCGGTCGCGGAACTCCTCGCTCGCGGCGTCAATGTCGCGCTCGGCACCGACGGCGCGGCCAGCAACAACGACCTCGACATGTTCGGCGAAATGCGCACCGCCGCGCTGCTGGCCAAAGCGGTCGCCAACGATGCGAGCGCCCTGCCGGCAATGACGGCCTTAAAAATGGCAACGATCAACGGCGCGAAGGCGATCGGCATCGAACGGGAGACCGGCTCGCTCGAAATCGGCAAGGCGGCCGACATAATCGCGGTCGATTTGAGCGCTCTCGAAACCCAGCCCCTGTATTGCCCGATCTCGCAAATCGTTTATGCGGCAAGCCGCCGGCAGGTCAGCGACGTATGGGTGGCCGGCAAACGGCTGTTGAAACAGCGCGAACTGACCACGATCGATGTCGCGGAATTGACCGAAAAAATCGGCCAATGGCGGCAGCGACTGTCGTCCTAATTTGCCCAACGTAAGTTTCGCATTTATGTCCCAGAGGGTATCGCGCACCTTCCCAAATACGCTGAGCTTCGAAAAGGTATGCGTTGCGTAACCTAGATACAATATTGATTTGCCCAAAACTATTAACCTAGTAAAATAGTAAACTATAGCATTCACCTACGCCAATCTCTTATGACTGCATCAAACAACGTGCATTTGCACGAAATCAACAAATTCGGCTCCCGTGCCGAGCGCTGGTGGGATCCGCAGGGCGAATTCAAGACCCTGCACGAGATCAATCCGCTGCGGCTCCAGTTCATCAAGCGCTTCATCGGCATCAAAGGCGCGCGGATCGTCGATGTCGGCTGCGGCGGCGGAATTTTGACCGAAGGCCTGGCCAAAGAGGGCGCGGATGCGCTGGGCATCGACCTCAGCGAAGAACTGATCGACATCGCCGATCTGCACGGCCTCGAGACCGGCGTCCGCGCGCAGTATCAGAAAATCAGCGCCGAAGACCTGGCCGCGCAACAGCCGGCCGGCTTCGACCATGTGACCTGCATGGAAATGCTCGAACACGTCCCGGATCCCGGCGCAATCATCAACGCCTGCGCGACGCTGGTCAGACCGGGCGGCATGGTGTTTTTCTCAACCTTGAACCGCAAACCGAAAGCCTATTTATTGGCTATCTTTGCCGCCGAACATGTGCTGAACATGCTGCCGAAAGGCACGCACGATTACAAGACCTTCATCAAGCCGTCCGAGCTTTGTCAATCGGCGCGCAATGCCGGCCTCGAACTGCAAGGCATGGTCGGCATCGAATACAATCCGTTCAGCAAGCGCTTCAGCCTCGGCAAGGACATCGACATCAACTATATCGCCGCTTTCCGGCGTCCCGAGTAAGCGCCGATGCGACTCAGCTGCGTCATGTTCGACCTGGACGGGACCCTGGTCGATACCGCGCCGGACCTGATGCGCTGCCTGAACTTGGCTTTGCTTCAGCACGGTTTCGCGGAGGCCAGCCCGGCGGCAATCAAGCCGTTCATTTCGTTCGGCGCGCGCGCGATGATCGCCGCCAGCCTGACCGCGCCGGCCGATAATCGCACCGAGGAAGCATTGCTAGAAACGATGCTCGATTGCTATGAAAGCCATATCGCCGATCACTCGGTATTTTTTGCCGGCATCGAAGACACCCTGAAGCTGATCGAGGCACAAGGGTTGAAATGGGGCGTCGTGACGAATAAACGCAAGCGCTTCACGAATCCGTTGATGGCGGCATTGAATCTGACCGGCCGCGCCGCGTGCATCGTCAGTGGCGATACGACCGCTTTCGAAAAACCGCATCCCGAACCAATGCTGACCGCCTGCAAACTGGCCGGCGTAGAACCCGAGCAATGCGTCTATATCGGCGATGCCAGCCATGACATCGCAGCCGGCAAAAACGCGAACATGAAAACGCTGGCCGCACGCTACGGCTACCTAAAACCGGGCGACCGGCCGGAAACCTGGGGCGCGGACGCGGTGATCGAATCGCCCGCGCAAATTACCGACTGGATTGGAGCGCATACATGCCACTGAGCAAGCAAGTAGTTTTGATTACCGGCGCGGGCGGCGGCCTCGGCGCGACGGCCGCGCTGGCCCTGGCCAAACATGGCGCGCAAGTGATTCTGCTCGACAACAAGTTGCCGAAACTCGAGGTGGTTTATGACAAGATCGTCGAGGCCGGCGCGCCCGAGCCGATCCTGTATCCGTTCGATCTGGCAGGCGCGACTGAAAATGACTTTCAGGAACTGGCGGATCGGATCGAGGAAAAATACGGCTCGCTGCAAGGCATCCTGCATTCGGCGGTCGAATTCAGCGGCTTCACGCCGCTGTCGCTGCTCGGCACCAAGGAATGGGGCCATGCTTTGAACGTAAATCTAAACGGCCCGTTCCTGCTCTGCCGGGTATTGTTGCCGGTGCTGCAAAAAAGCGAGCACGCCTCGATCGTGTTCACCTCCGACTCCTCCGCCCGCAACACGCCGGCTTATTCCGGCGTCTACGGCGTGTCCAAATGCGCGCTGGAAGGTCTGGCGCACATACTGGCCGAGGAGGTCGAAGCCTTCGGCAAAATCCGGGTCAATATCATGGTCCCCGGCCCCGTCGATTCGCCGTTGCACAAAAAAGCCTATCCGGGCGTCGATAACAGCAGGCTGCCTTCCATGGAATCTCTCGCGCCGGTTTACCTATACCTTTTCGGCCCGCAAAGCATCGGCGTGAACGGCCAGATCATCGATGCGCGCACCTTTCATCTCTAAACACTTTTATGTCTGAACGAGAAGCCTTTGTCCTAACCCGCGACGTCGACATCATTACAATACCGGACGGCGTACCCGGCACCCTGAAAAAGGGCGAAACGGTCGTGATCCACCAGTCGCTTGGCAACAATTACACAGTCGTAACCGAGTTCGGCCATATGGTGCGGATCGCCGGCAGCGACGCCGACGCGCTCGGCAAGGAAACCCACGAATTGCATACCCTGGTGTCCGAGACCAGCCCGGAAGCAGTTGAGAAAAACTGCTGGGAAGTGATGAAGACCGTCTATGACCCGGAAATTCCGGTCAATATTGTCGATCTGGGCCTGGTGTATTCCTGCAAGGTCACCCAAGTCGATGAGCATCTGAACGACGTGCATGTCCGCATGACCTTGACCGCGCCCGGCTGCGGCATGGGACCGGTCATTCAAAGCGATGTCGAAAAATGCATCCGCGCCCTGCCCGGCGTCGATCACGTCATCGTCGAAGTCGTGCTCGACCCGCCCTGGTCGCGCGAGATGATGTCGGAAGTGGCGCAGTTGCAGTTGGGGTTGTATTGATTCAATTTCCCTCCCTATAGCGGTAGCATGCGGTGACCGACTTAACTTTCCATTACCTTAAAAATACCCGTTGCTGGCTGCTCCTGTCATAAAAAGGTCATATCCAAATGTTAAAAGTTGTATTTTTTCAGCCATTTGGAGACTTTCTTATGAAAAAAGCCTTGCTGCTTCTGTCTTTGTACGGAGCATCGGCGATTTGTGCGGCCGACCCTCAACTCATGGCCATCGGCCGTCTGAGCGATGAACACGATCTCTCCGGCTTAACCGGAACCCTTGAGAATGGGGTTGATAGCGCCAATGTGCTGGGCGGCATTGGTTCCGGCCTGGCTTATGCTGGCAACAACACCTTTCTGGCGCTGCCCGATCGAGGCCCCAATGCAACCGAATGGAATGCCGACGTCGACAACACCACTTCCTATATTTCAAGATTTCATACCGTTTCGCTGCAACTCACCGACACGCCATCCAATGGCTTGCCGATGACATTGGCGCCACAACTGCAAAGTACCACCTTGTTATTCAGCCCTTCTACATTGACTTACGGGGCAGCCGTTCCCGATATCAATACCCGTAACCAGCATTTCTTCAGCGGTCGGTCGGACAACTTCGGCGAAGGCGTTTCCACGAATCCCTCTCATGCCCGTCTCGACCCGGAGGCTATTCGTGTAGGACACAATGGCAAAATCTATATTTCCGATGAATACGGCCCTTATGTTTATGAATTTGACCGGCTCACCGGAAAACGCACCCGAATTTTCAGTCTACCGGCCGCATTCACTGCCGACCATCTGAGCGCCAAAGGCGCCGATGAAATCGCTGCCAATACCCAGGGCCGTGTTGCGAATAAAGGCATGGAAGGCCTCGCCATGACACCGGACGGCGGCACGTTGATCGGCTTCGAGCAAAGCCCGTTACTGCAGGACGGCGGCGATGGCGGCAGAACGAACCGGATCGTCACGATCGACATCGAAACCGGTAAAACGCATCAGTATGTTTACGACAACTATCTGGCCGATAAGGGCAAATCGTATAACAGCAGCGAAATTCTGGCGATCAACGATCATGAATTTCTCGTGCTGGAACGCGACGGCAAAGGTTTGGGCGACGGCAGTAAAGCGGTTGTAAAACGTTTATATAAAATCGACTTGAAAGGCGCAACCGACATTGGCCCGCTGAACATTAGCGGCGAAAACAACTTGCTGCCCTTTGCCGTAGAAAAATCATTATTCCTCGATATTGTAAAAATGTTAAATGAAAAATATGGCATCGACGTTAAAAACATTCCCGCCAAACTGGAAGGCATCGCGTTCGGCAGCGATGTGGTTTCAAGCGGCGTCACTTATCATACCCTGTGGATTGCGAACGACAACGACTTTTTGCCGACCGTCGCCGGCGGCAATCTGTTTTATGTCGTTGGTTTCACTGACCAAGACTTGATCGACTTATCGGTTAAAGACGGTCTCGTCGAACAAAAATTCGACCGTCGCAAGCCATTGCGTTGAAAGAAATGAAAAAAATCCGGGTCGTTAAACCCGGATTTTTTCAATGGTTGTTGTCGAATTTCAGCTGACTTTCTCAAAAAAGCCGAATTACAGCCGAACGATCACCGGGCGTTCGGTCAAAGATGGCTCTCATCGTATGGTGTTGTAGCATCTCTACCCGCTCATTGCCCAACACCCTACGGCAATCTTCGGCAATATGAAGCGAAGAGGCGCCGCCAGTCCGAACCCGATATACGAGGCCGCGACCAAGGCATAATATCAAGTTCCGTCCTCCGCTAGTCAGCGACTTGATTCCCAGAACCTGCGCTAAAACTTAGCCAACCCCTCTATTGCATTGCGGTTATCGGCTCCAAACCACGCATTCAGTTATCGATAATCGTTTGACACCCCCCAAGAATCCGCAGAAAGGATGACAGAAATGTGCCAACCGGTTCAAGATCAGTATTTGTGAATTTTGACAACAGTGATCGCTTCAATCACCGAATAAATATGCTCGTCATATTTCCTGTGTCTAATGATAAGTCGGCATCGTTACCAACCTAAACTTGAGGCGAAATCATGAATATCATCCGCTACTTAAAAATTGCCGACTGTTTTACGCTGGGAAACCTGTTCGCTGGCATCTTAGCCGTGTATTTTGCCGCTCTAGGCCAGTTGACCCTCAGCGCTGCTTTATTATTCCTTGCCGCGGTTTTTGACGTACTCGATGGCAAAGTGGCGGGATGGCTGAATGAAAAAAATCAGTTCGGCAAGGAAATCGATTCACTGTCCGATCTGGTATCCTTCGGCGTGGCTCCGGTTCTTGTGTATTTTGTACTCGATACTCCCGGACTTTTCAGAGTGCTAACGGGATTATTTTTTGCCGCTTGCGGCATGTTGCGTCTGGCGCGCTACAATGTGACCGAAAATAGCGGTTTTGAAGGCGTACCAATCTCTGTAAACGGAGTTATTTTTGCGGTGTTATTACTGGTTCAGACCGCTGTTCCTGAAACGCTGCAATTTTGGCCATACCTGTTTTTATTACAGGGAGGGTTGATGATTTCTACGTTTAAAATACAACGGCTATTTTGAAAAAAACTATGCCGGCGCTTAAAAAACGTGCTTCATGACAGCAACGGCCAATAGCCAGGAAATGCTTTGTGCATTGGGCAAAAGAATGAAAGGCGGCTTACCGGCCTGCCCTCATAAAAATTTTTCAACCCGAGATTGATTCAAATTATGGATTCGACAAAATCCGGACATCACATTTCCGGCCAATTTGACATTGAAATTGAATACATCCGCGACCAAGTTCTGTCCATGGGTGGTTTGGTCGAACAGCAAGTCAAATTCGCCATACAGGCCTTCATCAATGGCGATCCCGAGCAAGCTGAAAAAGTCATTCGCCAGGACAAACAAGTACACCTTTACGGAACCATTCTCGATCAAAAATGTGCGGAGATCTTGGCGCTCCGCCAGCCTGCGGCATTCGATTTGAGAATGCTGATCGCCGCGATTAAAATCATCATCGAACTTGAAAGAATCGGTTATTTTGCCGAATATACCGCCATTAAATCGATTAATTTATCCTCGGTTGAAAAAAAAACCGAGAGTTGCCCCGAAGTTCAGCATCTTTACAAATTGAATAAAAAACTGCTTCATGATGTGCTGAATGCATTCGCACAACAGAACATAAACAACATCAATGCGATCATCACCCAATACCGCAACATCGCTCGCGAATATATCCTCATTTTTCGACAATTGAGCGCACGCATGAGCGAAAATCCGCGCGACATCCAACGCACAATGCATTTGCTGAGCACGGTCCGGGACATAGAACGTATCGCTGAACATGCGTTTCACATCTTCGAATACGTGGTCTACCTCGTCAAAGGCGAAAATATCAGACATTTAAGCGCCGAGGAAATAGCGCGCAAATTTGCCAAGCGGGATAAACCGTAAATGAAAGGCTTAAATCGGGGCCGGCATAATGCTCTGCTGAAATAGGATGTCGCCTTCCAAGTTTTTTAGAGTCACCGTCATGATCCGGCTGTCACCGTCGATATCGACCTGTCCGAAAGATTGCATTCCGGACAGCGGCGACAGATTCGATACAGGCGAGGCTTTTTGAAAGATCACTTGCGGACCGAAGGTGTCGTCGAGCTCGTGCGGACCGAAACTGCCCGCATTCAAAGGACCGGCGACAAACTCCCAGAACGGCTCGAAATCCTTAAATCGTGCCTTTGCCGGATCGTAAAAATGCGCGGCCGCATAATGCACATCGGCGGTCAGCCAGAGTGTATTCTTGATGGCGTCCTGCTTCATGAATCCCAGCAACTCGGCCAGTTCAAACTCACGCCCTTGTACCGGACCGTCGCCGTTCGCAAAACTTTCGAATTGCGGCCGGTTCATCTGATCGACGCCGTCCTGCGATTGCAGGCCGAGCGGCATGTCCGCAGCGATCACTTTCCACTCCGCAGCCGAATTTTTCAGCCCGTCTTTCAGCCAATCCAATTGCTCGCGGCCCAGATAAACAGTATCGTCCCCCGGGGTTGTCTGGCGATTGTGATTGTTGCCGCCCCGATACGAACGCATGTCCAGTACGAACACATCGAGTAACGGACCGTAAGACAATTTACGGTAAATCCGCCGAGCCGAATCGGCCACCGGATAACGCATCGGCGCATATTCCATCGCAGCTTTCCTGCCGTGCGCCTCCAACGTTGCGATCGATTTTTCGCGATAGCGCGGATCGCCGTTCACATCCTTCGCGGGAGACCAGTTATTGGTGATCTCATGGTCATCCCAAAGCCAGACGGTCGGCACTTCCGCGTTGAAACGGCGCAGATTATCATCGAGCAGATTGTATTTGTAGCGGCCGCGAAATTCGTCCAACGTTTCGGCGACCTTGGCGACTTCCGGAATCACGAGGTTGTGCCAGATCTCTCCGGTCTGCGGCACGACCTGAGACTCCTGAATCGGGCTGTCGGCATAAATGCTGTCGCCGCAATGGATGAAAAAATCCGGTTCGGTCTGCCGCATCGTTTCAAAAATCTTCATACCGCCAATGTCAGGATTGATGCCCCATCCCTGCCCGCAGGTATCGCCGGACCAGAGGAAACGGATAGCCCTTACGTCGTCGGGCGCAGTCCGAAAATGGCCGTAACAGGGTTGACTCAGGTTTTTTCGATCATCGATGTCCTGAAACATCACTCTGACATAAATCTCCCGGCCCGCCGGCAACCCTGTCAAATCCATACGAACCGTATAGTCGGACTTGGCCAATGCCCGCGGTCCGGTCAGCAATTTGGCTTCGGTAAACGTGGGATTTAAGCTGAATTCGACCAACATTCGGCTCGGACGGTCAGAGCGGCTCCAGACCATCGCCCGGTTCCGCAGCACATCGCCGAATTGAATGCCCTGCGCCAACTGCGGCCGGTCGAATGCCCCCGCCGAATCAACCGACTCGGCAATAATACTGCTGCGTCCGCTCATGGTCGGGACAAAACCCGCACCCAATACCAGCCCCGACGTTTTGATGAAATGGCGGCGGGATTTTTGAAAATCATTCAACATAACACAAACTGAATCCTAATTATTGGTCTGTATTATTGAATGCCTGTTATGACAAGCTCATGACGGGATAATGAACATATGAAGATAATGCAAAGAGTGCGCAAAAAGTGGTCCAGACATCTCTTACGAAAAGGTCGGAATTGACTACACTTTACGATTTACATCGGCTTGCGATCGTCATTCAGCGAGTTGAGATCAATCAGGAGAAAAAATGAAACTCGAATTACCTCGCTCATTTCGAAAAGATTTGCATTTGCATGGCCTGATTTTTCATAACGGGGAAGAGCGGAGCATCATCGTAAAGAATCTGTCGATCACCGGCCTGCTCGCCGAGCTGGATCAGCAAAAAGGCGCCGAAAACGATATCAAGGATATTTTCAATTCGCGGCAATCTTCAACCTTGGTCGACATCTTCATTCCGTCGATGCGTCTGGCCGGCGAAATGGAAGTGGTCAGGGCCGATTCTAAAAAAAATAAGCTATTGATTGCACTGGAATTTAAAACTGTTTCTTACGATGTCGAAGATTTTATCTATAAAAGAAAAGTGTACCGAAAAAGAATGCCGGGGCCCGGCCGCATCTTGTTGAATGGCAATTTTCACCCCTTCACGGCGGTAAATGTTTCAGTCGACGGCCTGATGATTCTTCTAAACAAGAGGATTACGATCGAGGAAACCGACGAGAAGGCTTATTTCGAATTTATAAATCTCGGATTGACCGGAGAAGCAAGCATCGTCTGGACAGACTATCCGCACGAAAACGAAACGTTAATCGGCCTGCGTTATGAGCTTCTGAAGCAAGGCGAACTGAGCGGACTTCCGATTTTTGTGAACAGATAATTGGAACGGAAACATTCGCCCGACATCCTTAGGGCTTTATTCAAAATAAACTGAACAACTTAAGGGACGGCGGAAGCATGGGGTGACGGGCTATTAGTGATGTGCTATGCCATCACTCACCAGATGGGCCTGTTAGCCACATTAAAGGCAGCCCCATCATTCAAATCCCCATAGACTGTCGCCGATCCAGACTCCCCGCTGTGTAGCCTGTGGTTTCCTCCCTCGAGACTTGTCCGACGCCTGCCCCAAGTGCTGTCGCATCTTGCAGTCTTGCGGTTAAGGGCAGGCATCTGGCAACCCTTAACATAAGCTGTCGATCACAATTGGCAAGTGAATGAACGGTCAAGTTTATAAAGCTGTCATTCGTAACTCAATGCATTTCGCATTTTTTATGTGTCCAAAGCGATGACATTACCTTCAACTGAAAAATCCATTTTGCGCAACTGCATTGATCGCTCACGCCGCATACTCACTGAGGCAATTTTTGCCTTTGGTGGTAATAAACAATTGCCGCGAGTTTATTACACCCAAAGAAAACATTTTAACGGAGAATGAAGTGCGATAATGCTGCCGAGCCTTAGGAAGAGAAGATGACTTAAATATTTGTTTTATAAAATATTTATACTAATCGCCTTCTATCTTTAAAAATGGATTTAGTGCTGGCATATAGTTTGCTTTCCTCATCATTAAGAAAAACGTATTTCTTTCCAGCTCATTGGTTTGGCAATCGAAAACTCTTGTTGAATTACCAGATAGATAACGTTAAAACTGAGTGAATGAATGCCCATAGCAATACTTTGAACGAGTTGATTGCTATTGTTCAAATGTTATTTCTAAGCATGCGTTCTCTAACAAAGTCTTACAAAACACTCGAGCTTATGAATTTTTGAAAGAGACCACTATGTCAGTTATTCAGCGATCAATGATAGGTATCTTATTTATTACACCAATTTTCTTTTTAGTTGGCTGCCAAGGGAATTTACCTTACTTTGTTAGAGGACCTGGAAACAGTGTTTACAGCCACAATAACCAGGGTTTCTACAATGGTCTGCAAACCTATGGATACCCGAGCAATGGGTATGCTGGCTACAGTAATGGCTATTCTCAATATCCCGCCTACAGCTATTATGCTTATCCTCCCTATTACACACATCATCGCCATCATCACGACAATGACCGTGATGGCGATTAAAGAGAAACTTTCATGACAAAACTCTATTATATTAAAACCGCAAGCGCTCTTTCCGCAACAATTCTCTTAGTAGCGTCCGCCGCCGGCTTGGCCGATCAGAGCCTTGAAAAAAAACAGGTAAAGACTCCCTCAGCATTACAATTATCCAAGCATAGGAGCCAAGCCCATCAAATCAGTGCGGAGAAAAAGCGCCAATTAGTCAAAGAAGCGGTTGAAACCGTAATGGAAACAGAAAACGCGCTCACAGCCTTGTATAACCACAATACTGAGCAATCCTTGCATTATCTGCAGGACGTTTCCGCAAAACTGCGCATACTTTCTTCCAGGGATAGTAAGTTTAATCTGATTCCCGTGTCCTTTCAGGAAGAAACCGTTATCTACCAGGGCAATCTCGATGACGTAAAGGCAACGACTAAAAAGGCAATGCAGCTTATTGAGGCTGAACAAATACAGCAAGCCAAAAAGCTTCTTGCAGAACTTGCCAGCGAGATCAGAATTAATATTGTCAGTCTACCCTTAAGCGAATATCCAGGCGCCATCGATGAAGCTACGGCGCTAATCAAAGCCGGAAAGGAAGATGATGCTAAAAAGACACTAGAAAAAGTGCTTGATACTTTGGTAGCCAACACCGAAATTTACCCATTACCCGTGCTATCCGCTGAAGCCGATCTGACGGATGCTTATGAATTAGAACATAATTCCGGCTTAAGCAAGAAAGACGGTAAGAAACAAATTCTCCAATTGGCTGATAACACTGAATATCAACTCAAATTAGCCGAAGCCCTTGGCTATGGAGATAAGAAAGATTACGCAACACTTTATCAAGGAATTCAAGCTTTAAGAGACACACTGCATACCGATTCCGACAAATTCAAAGAAACTTGGGAACAAGTTAAGGGCGCCATCGGCTCTCTTAAAGAAAAAATCATTCATCCCAGGTTAAACGTATGAAATAAAGTTGTTCAAACCTAATCAGACAATAACTGGTTTTTTAGAGATTTCTATCAGGTTAAATTCGGCCTAGAAATTTTTTCCAGTCTTTGCCATAAACATAATGATAATATTATGGTCTCAGAATTAGACTTACTGAGGAAGGATATTCCAAGATTGGAGCAGCAGTTCGGAGCGGACAGCCTATTTGTCGAAGTTTTGAAAGCGCAGTTAGCTTCGATGGAAAATCAAACAAAGCAACCGACGCAAGGGGAAAAGAAGCGGCGAGAGTTTGGGAATTTTAAAAATGCTTCAAGCCCGGAAGAGAAATGAAAGTCAAGACAAAGACAAGACCTTTGCTCGCTGCTACGCTAGCAACATATCTGGCGTTTTGTTGCAGTGGTTTAGTTTCCGCACAAGCAATGCCGCGCATCGTCAACGGCCAGCCTACACAGGATAGTGCTGCATCGGGCGCCTTATTGCTTTCCACGCCGACAACTAGTAATACTCCCTATTATCAACAAATTTGTTCAGGGACTTTAATCGGTTGCCAGACGTTTCTGACTGCCGCGCATTGTGTTTGCGCCAATGGGAGCGCTGGCGGTCACAGCTTTTCCACTTGTACCCTGCAAGCTCCCGACAATTTGCTGATCTATTTACAAAACGGGGGCATCTATCCCGTAGCCTCGGTAGAAATGAATCCAGCTTATGTGTTCGGCGGGAGTGGCGACAACGCTGTCCTGACATTAAAAAGCCCTGTAGTCGGGATTCCCCCAGCACACATTAATATTACCGGAACTCCGGCTTTAGGTACCATCGGGACGATTATCGGCTTTGGCAAGACAGGAGGGGCGACTAGCGATTCCGGAATCAAGCGCGAGGGCCGTGTGGCTTTGGCAGACTGTAACAGCGCTATCTCGGGCGTAACGCAACCCGGAAACATATGTTGGCAATATAGCTCCACTTCTACATCGGACACCTGCTTCGGCGATTCGGGCGGACCTATGTTTGTCAATTTGAATGGTACCGATGTAGTTGCTGGCGTGACCTCGGGGGGAACCGGCTCACTTTGTCAAAGTCCCGATTTATCATGGGATGATGACGTCTATTTATCGAAAGGGTTTATTCAAGGAAATATTGATCCGATTAACGATACATTGAAAATTAACAATACATTGAAAAAATGCCGTAATGCGGTGCGGACCTACGCTAGAAAATATCTGGAACAAATCTATACGGCAAACAGAAATTGCCTAGACGCTGTTGTTGCGGGAAAGATTAACAGGGCTTGCCCTGATGCGACAGCGCAAAAATCGATCTCTAGTGCGGCAGCGCTCCTCAATTCAGCAAACATTGCGCAGTACTGTCCTGCAGGCATTCTAGAAAACAGTGGACTAGGGGGCGTTTGTGCCAATGCGAAAACCGCCGATGATCTTAAAACTTGTATTATGGCGGCCGGCGACAGCGCTGTAACGCAAATGCTGAATGTAGAATATGCCGATGATACCCCTTCAGAGCCGATTGCCGATAAAGTCGCCAGAAAATGTCAAAAGGCCATCGCGAATATTTCAAACTCCTATATGCTGGGAAATTTGAATGCCCTTAATAATTGCCAATCAAGAAAGGACAACAATAAAATCACCGATTGTCCTGATGCGACGGCGACTAATAGAATCGATAAATTGAATCTAATCACGGCAAAGAAATTTGCCAAATCCTGCACCAATTCCGCCATTGCCACGCTCATGACCGGAAACTCTGCCGGAAATCCTTTCGGTGTGGGTTGCGTGGGCGCAAATAACGTTTCGGATATCGGCGCTTGTCAAATCGCCGAACACCGTAACGTGGCGAATAACCTGGCTGCTCTGGCTTCAGGACAAGCCGGCGTAAATCCCCCCCCCGCATGTGGTGCTAATACTCAGGTCGGAGACGGAAACACCTTTGTATTGAAACTGGATAATAAATCCGGCGTGCCGGTAGCGATGGGGTATGAACATACATTCGGTTTACCGCCCGGTTTCTCTGTGCTTAGAGTATCCTTGAATGGCATTGAAGATCTCAGCAACGATATCGATCTTTACATAAAATACGGCGCGACGCCGGTTCCTGACCCGACGTATGTTCATCCAAATGCCGATGCTTATTCATTTAATTACGGCGTTTTCGAAGCTGTCGAGATTGCTAATCCTCAAGCCGGAACATGGTATGCACTGGTTGTAGAATCCGGCACGAGCAACCCGATACCTTATTATCAGCTAACTATCACAGCTTTAAAGCCGTGATAGATCCTCGCATTAAGACGTCGAGGATCCTATTTGTGCCTAATTTTATTTTAAAGCCCCAAAAAAACTGATCTTCATGCGTCGGCATAATTAAGTACTCTCACTTTTCACTTCCCAATTGCAAGCAGAGTCTTGGGAGCCATTTATACCGTCACATCCAATCTTTGTTCCGCCGCAATGGTCATTGCCTGTCAAGAAGCGTTGGTCATTGATGTCATACGCTTATGACACGCATCATCAACGGCTCGAATTTGCCGCGACTTCAGCCGTTGAACAACATGGCTGTCAATCAGGGTCGAATTTTTGCCAGCCGAGGTAGATATTCCCAGCATGGGGTATGCCAGAAAAAATGTCACAACTTCGTTGGCATGTCTGTCTAACTATTCAACTCGCATCCGTGTTGCTTGATTAGATTTTACGATCAACATCAGCTTTGAGGTGACGTTATCGGACAATTGCAGTCTTCCCGTGTTCACAAAACGTTGAAGTCAAACGGCCGCTCCCAGCTATAACAAAGACAGTTATTGT
This sequence comes from Methylomicrobium sp. Wu6, assembly GCF_035916875.1. NCBI lineage: Bacteria > Pseudomonadati > Pseudomonadota > Gammaproteobacteria > Methylococcales > Methylococcaceae > Methylomicrobium > Methylomicrobium sp. Wu6. The sequence goes on along the minus strand of NZ_JAXUHN010000094.1, from coordinate 57,306 downwards.
GAATAAAAGGGATGTATACCCGCATGAGCTACAAATATATCTCACATTAATTTATTGTCATTGGCTTGTAACCTTCGAGATGTAGCCTCGGACTGCTTTGGTCGCTAGCTTGACCAGAGCGCCCTCTCTGCTCAGGCAACTGGAGCAAATCTCACCGCCATTTCAACAGGAAACTACCTATGAAAAAAATGCTATCCTCAACGGCACTGCTGGTCTATGGGCTAGGCGCAATCACGCCAGCGATCGCAGACAATAACAAGTCGTTTAACTCTCAATCCGAAAATACCGTCACTCTCGCAGTTTACGGAGACTCTCCCTATGGTTGCAAAGCGGGAGAATGTCCATCCGATCAGCCTAATATCAGGCCCGACTCCAAGGACGGCCCGAATCCCGGCGATCCGAGACAGATAGAGGCAACACCCGCCTTCATCAAGGCGATCAATGCTGATCCGAAAGTCCGCCTCGTGCTGCACGTCGGCGACATTCATTCGGGCAGCCAATATTGCACGCTGGCGTATAACCGGACAATTTTCGATCTTTGGACCCAGTTCAAGAATCCGCTCGTCTATACACCCGGCGACAATGAATGGACCGACTGTCAAAAATCCAAGGAAGGCGGTAACGTCAAAGACTCAAACGGCAACTACGTCGATTACGCCAATGGCAATCCAGTTGCAAATTTAGCGCTTATCCGTTCAATATTCTTTACCAATCCCGGCGAGACGCTCGGAGGACATGAAAAGAGGGTGATTTCACAGGCACAGGCATATGATCCCGCTCATCCTCAGGATGCGGAATATGTCGAAAACGTGATGTGGGAGCAATCAGGGGTGCTGTTCGTGACCTTGAACATCCCAGGCGGTTCAAACAACGATGCCGATAACTGGTATGGCACCACGACTAAAACCGGAGAGCAGATACAGGAAGCTGCGCAGCGGACAGCCGCAGATATTCGTTGGCTGGACGCAGCGTTCGAGAAAGCGCAGACCGATGGTATGAAAGCAGTCGTCATCGCGGAGCAGGCCGACATGTGGGATCTGGATGGCACAAATCCGGCGGACCAACACATTGCCAACTACAAACCGTTCATCGAGAGCATCGCTTCGCATACCGCCGCATTCGGCAAACCGGTCCTGCTGATGAATGGCGACTCGCACAAGTACCGCTCGGATAATCCGCTTATAGACAACACTCCTTGCGTAATTGAGGCAGCGGTTGGTACTGAGGCAGCATGTACAGACGACAGTTACGATAATCAGCCACACGGCTACAATGTCCAGAACTTTCACCGAATTGTCGTGCACGGCAGTTACTTCCCGCTCGAATACCTGCGCCTGTCGGTTGATCCGCATGCAAATTACGCGGAAAGTGATTCAGCCTTTGGTCCTTTCACCTGGGATCGAGTGATTCCATAGTATTTTAAGCATCCGTTTGGCGGAACGTTTCGAATGCTAGCGCGGTGATGCGCAATTCGTTTCGCCAGACATTTCATGTCAAATAACACCAGTTGGAATGAGTACCACTAGAACTCAGTCATTGTTGTTATGTCGGGTACCATTTGAAACGAACACGGCTAAATGCCGCTTCCAGCAAGGAATAAGCCGAACACAATTCACTGATTAGTCAATAATCCAATCTAAGGACGCTTAAAATACCCAGCATAGGCAGCAGGGACTATAATCGTGAAGCGCCAATTTCGGGGCCCGCATGGCCTACAGCAATATAAGCGACACTCGAGCCCGCGACACCCTGGATCGTCTATCCGGCTAGATAAAGCGCGTCACCTTTCTCAATGAGAAATCAGGTTTCAGCGTTGCGCGACAAAGTCAAAGGCAACCGTGACTTGGTAACTGCCATCGGTTCGGCGGCCAGCGTCACGGCCGGAGAATTCATCGAATACCTTGGGTTTTGGAACAACGGCCAGCACCCCGGTCCGCAATCCACAGCGGACGATTTGGCATTTCCACTCCCGCCTCGTCTGGAAGCCCCCCGAACTTGCAGACATGAGGAGGTTTTACCTAAACTATTTCAGTCCCCACATCATTTCCGGCACATATTATGAAATCAACAGCCAAAATCATTGTCGGCTTGGCCTTGACAGGATTACTCGGCGCATGCTCCGGGCACAAGCCCGCCACCACGACCGTCACGGCAAAAACGGCCACCACAGCCAGCACCATCGACGCCCGCCCGCAAGCTCAGGCCGACCGGAAAATGTATTACATCCTACTTAGCGAGCTGCCCGGCCAACGGACCGTGGAGGATATTCTGCAAATTTACGGTGCATACGCGACGAGCAAACTCAAACCCTATTTCGCCAAGGCCAAGGTGCCGTATCCCCCCCGGGAAGTTACCTTCATCGCTTTGAAACAGGAAAAGAAACTGGAACTATGGGCCAGGGACAGCGGTGAATTCCGCTTTATCCGCGACTATGGCATCTGGGATGCCAGTGGCGTAGCCGGCCCCAAATTGCGCCAAGGCGACAGGCAGGTGCCGGAAGGCATTTATCGCATCGCGGGGTTGAATCCCAACAGCCATTACCATTTGTCGATGAAAATAAATTATCCCAACGAATTCGACCTCTTCTATGCCTCACAGGAGGGGCGCGCCGATCCGGGTTCGGATATTTTTATCCACGGGAAAGCCGCCTCCCTCGGTTGCTTGGCCATGGACGATGAGGCAATAGAGGAACTTTTCGTCGTTACCGCGCAAGTGGGCGCCGAAAATGTGAAAGTCGTGATTGCCCCGCACGATCCCAGGACCCACCCTCTGGAAGCTGACTCCGAAGAACTCCCGGCATGGACCTCGGAGCTTTATTCGATCATCTCCCGCGAAATTAAAGCCCTGTCACCCGTAGTGAAGTCAGCAAAAACCGGGTTATGATCATAAAGACCGGATTTTATTAGCCAGACTCAGAGGGAAAATGGATAAAGCTAGGATGAAGTGGCGCGGCTTAGCCGCGATTGAAGGCAAGAATCGCGACTAAAGATGCTCCTACCACATCGGCGATCCAGGGAGTTTTTTAATCAAATCCTTAATCGCCGATCATGCCCTTCGCCTGCAAATCGGCATGATACGAAGAGCGGACCAGCGGTGCGCTGGCTACCTGTTCGAAGCCCATTGCATTAGCCGTTTTGCCGAATTCGTCGAATTCCGCCGGTGTGATATAGCGCTTGACCGGCAGATGCGATTTACTGGGTTGCAGATATTGGCCGAGCGTCAGCATCGTGCAGCCGTGGTCGAGCAAGTCCCGCATGACCTGATAGACCTCCTCCGGTTCTTCGCCCAGACCGAGCATCAACCCGGATTTGGTCGGCGTCTGCGGCAGCACTTTTTTATAGCCTTCGAGCAGTTTCAAGGAACCCAAATAATCGGCTCCAGGCCGGGCCTGCTTATACAAGCGCGGAACGGTTTCAAGGTTGTGATTGAACACATCGCAAGGTTCGTCTACAAGAATCGAGATAGCCTTGTCCATCCGTCCCCGAAAATCGGGTACCAGAATCTCGATCTTGGTTTGGGGTGATTGCTGCCTGATTTCCTTGATGCAAGCGGCGAAATGCGCTGCGCCGCCATCGCGGAGATCATCACGGTCAACCGATGTAATCACGACATAGTTCAGCGCCAGCGCCTTGAGCGCTTCGGCCAACTGGCGGGGTTCGTTCGGATCGAGCGGCAGCGGTTTGCCGTGCGCAACATCGCAGAACGGGCAGCGACGCGTGCAAAGGTCACCCATGATCATGAACGTCGCGGTGCCGTGCCGGAAGCATTCGGCCAGATTCGGGCAGGCGGCTTCCTCGCAGACCGTGTGCAGGTTATGCGCACGCAGCAGCTCTTTTACGCGGGTCACTTCATTGCCCGCGGACAGTTTGATTCGTATCCATTCCGGCTTGCGCAGCGGCGACTCGGTGGTTTCGACCTTGACCGGAATGCGTGCGAGTTTTTCGGTACTGCGTTGATGAGTTTCCGGCGTGGCGCGAGAGGGCGCTTGATAAGTCATGATTGTAGTTTTCCCGTCAGTATTTGAAGCACGATTCCAGCCAGTTCATCATGGCTGGCAGACACACCGAGATCGGCCAGTTGGGTAACTTCGAGGCCGGCATAGCCGCAGGGGTTGATGAATTTGAACGGAGTCAAGTCCATCGCGCGGTTCAGACTTAGGCCATGATAGCAGCAATGGTTCTTGATACGAATCCCGATCGAGCCGATTTTTTTGCTCTTTACATAAACGCCCGGCGCTTCAGGCCGCGCGCTTGCGCTGATGCCGTAGCGCGCGAGCGCATCGATCATCGTTTGCTCCAGCAAAGTCACCAACGGCCGCACGCCGAGTTCGCGTCGTCTGAGGTTCAGTAACGGATAGACGACCAGTTGTCCCGGACCGTGATAGGTTACCTGCCCTCCCCGATCCGTCTGAACAACCGGGATCGCGCCGGTATTCAGCAAATGCTCGCGTTTGCCGTTCAGACCGAGCGTATAAACCGGCTTATGTTCGACGATCCAAATCTGATCCCGCGTCTCCGGTGTCCTGTTCAGGGTGAAGCGCTGCATGGCCTGCCACGTGGCTTCGTAGTCCTGTAAGCCGAGTTGCCGGATCGTAATCGTCATAAGATAGGCCGATAGCCGAAAGGCTTTCGCCTGATTTATAACGTCATCAGAATATGCGGACTGCGGTTCAAGTCCAGATAAATCGCATCCAATTGCTGGCGGCTGTGCGCTTCGATCACAACTGTGATCGCTGTATAATTACCGCCCTTGCTCGGGCGCGAAGAGACCGCGCCCTCGCCGAAATTTGGACTGTGCCGGCGCACGATTTCGACGACAACCAGGTCGAGTTCGGGGCTGCTCTTGCCCATCGCCTTGATCGCGAAGGTGCAGGGGAAAGTTAAGAGTGATTCTTCGCTCATCGGAAAGAGTGTTTGTAAGCCTGAAACAGGCGGTTGACCGTTTGCCAAACCGGCCCTGGCTTGCCGCCGCCAATGGTCTGGTCATCGAGCGCGACGACCGGCACGATTTCGCGGATCGAACTCGCGATCCATATTTCATCGGCTTTTTTCAGGTCATCGATCGAAATGGCTTGTGCATGGCAAGGTATATGGTTCGCCTCGGCAATTTTCAAGATCACCTGCCGGGTGATGCCATCCAAAATGCCGGGGTTGAGCTGCGGAGTTAACACGATGCCGTCAATTACGGCGAACACATTGCTCGATGAACCTTCGGTGACAAAGCCGTTTTTGATCAGGATCGCCTCCGCACCCCCGTGTTCGAACGCTTCCTGTCTGAGCAGGACATTGGCCAGCAAGGTGATCGCCTTGATATGGCAATGCTGCCAGCGGCTGTCTTCCAGGCAAACCGCCTTGATGCCGCTAGCGCGGGCGGGATAAGGCGGGATCGGCGAACTCAATGCGAAGACAGTCGGCGCGACCTGTTCCGGAAACAAATGATCGCGTTTGGCGGCGGCGCCGCGGGTAATTTGCAGATAAATGTATTGGTCGGTTCCGTCTTGCAATAGCGGCGCAAAAATGTCGCGCCACTCATCCAAGCTGTGCGGATTGCCGATGCGGATGCCTGCAAGACTGTTGTCAAGCCTTGCCATATGCGCTTTGAGTTCAAACAGCCGACCCTGGTAGGCCGGGATCACTTCATAGACCCCGTCACCGAACAGAAAGCCGCGATCGAGTACAGAAATGTGCGCGTCTTCGATAGGCAAATAATGCCCGTTTAAATAAACGGGTTTATTTGCCATCCGATTTTGCAAAGCGCATCAATACGCCATCGAAGAGCTTGCGGAACATATTGCCCTCGCCAACCGCTTTCAATGCGACCAAATCTTTCTGATCAATCGCCTTGTCTTTGTAGGTCACCTGGACCGTGCCAAGCTTGTCGCCTTCCTTAATCGGAGCAATAATCGGCTCATTGATGCGAATCAACGATTTCACATCCTTGCTGCCGCCGCGCGGAACGGTGGCATGGAGGCTTTCCGCCAGACCTAACGGCACGGTTTTGGCGTCGCCTTTCCAGATGCGCGCGTCGGACAAAACTGCCTTGCCTTCGTAGAGACGGGGAGATTCAAAGAAACGGAAGCCGTAATTCAGCAGATTCTGGTTTTCAACCGCGCGGGCGCTGGCGCTTTTCGTACCCATCACGACCGAAATCAGGCGCATGTCGTTTCTGAGAGCCGAGGCTACGAGGCAATAACCCGCATCATCGGTAAAACCGGTCTTGACGCCATCAACCGTACTGTCTCGCGACAGCAGTAGATTCCGGTTATGTTGGACTATGTTGTTGTAGGTGAATTCTTTTTGCGAAAACCAGGGATAATACTGCGGAAACTCCTTGATCAACGCAGTCGTCAAAATCGCCAGATCGCGCGCCGAGGTGTAATGATCTTCGATCGGCAAGCCGTCCGCGTTTTTGAAATGTGTATTCTTCATGCCCAGGCGCGCGGCATGCTGGTTCATCATATCGGCAAAGGTGGATTCATCGCCGGCGATGTGTTCGGCCAACGCGACGCTGGCATCGTTGCCGGATTGGATAATCACGCCTTTCAACAGGTCTTCGATTTTGACCTGTGCGTTCACTTCGACAAACATCCGCGAGCCCGAAGTTCCCCAGGCTTTTTTGCTGATCGTGGCGAGATCTTCCAGACGCAGGTGACCATTCGCAAGCTCCTTGAACACGACGTAGACAGTCATGATCTTGGTCAGACTGGCCGGCGGGAGCCTTTCATCGGCATTGTTTTCGGCCAGCACTTTGCCGGTCATGGCGTCCTGCAAAACAAATGCTTTCGCATCGATTGTTGGCGGCGCGGGCGTTTCAATCTCCACGGCCTCAGCATTGGCCTGCAACACGGCGGCGAACAGGGCAAACGCGCAAAGCTTAACGATCGGCATCGAATATCTATTAAAAAACATTATGCTACAAGGCTAACTGATAAACATTAGCGCTATTGTATCATGACGCTTCCGTTTTGGTCGTTTTCCGTCGCATATTGAGCCCCGGTGATGCCCAAGTTGGACAATTGTAGATTCAACTTGTCGACGCCGGATTGACCGTCAAGCGGACCGACTTGGACGGTGTAGAACGTGGATTCGTGATAATGCGAAGGAAGCACTTTAGCTTTAGCCAGATGTTTCGCGGCGATCTTGCTTCGCAGCTTATACGCCTGCCGGGCACTTTTGAATGTCCCCACCTGCAAGTAAATGCCCTGCTTTTGCTGCTCTTGCGCAGTCTGCCGCATCTTGCGGATCGCCTGTTCGGCCGATATGGCCTTGATTTCGACCGGCGCAAGGCCATTCATATCAAGTTCTTGGGCGGCCGCGTAAGACAAATCGACCAGCCGATTGCCGACAAAGGGACCTCGGTCGTTGATGCGCACGATGACCTTACGATTATTTTCGAGGTTAGTGACTTCGGCCCAGGAAGGGATCGGCAGGGTTTTATGCGCGGCGGTCAGCGCATACATATCGAATATTTCCCCGGTCGCCGTTTTTTTGCCGTGAAATCTAGGGCCGTACCAAGAGGCGATGCCCTGTTTGAGATAGCGCGCGATGCGCGGCAGTAAGGCTTCACTCTGTACGGATTCCTCCTCGGTTTCGGCGGGAGTCTCTGTAGATTTGCTGACGTTCAGTACAGCATGATGGCGGAATTGGTGGCTTGCGGTCAGGTGCCGCCGAGATCGCTCTTCGGGCTGCGAGGCTGCGGTTTCCGCCATGGCGGGCGGTGTAGCGATGATGTCCGCGGTGACTGAAGGAGTTTTGACTTGGGTGGTTGAGCAACTGCAAAGCACAGTAATAGAGAGAGCCGGTATGATTTTATTCATAGGGAGTTGGTAATTGATAATTTAAGAGGGCCTGGCTGAGCTGATAAACGGCCATGGCATAAAGTGAACTGTGGTTATAACGCGTAATTACGTAAAAGTTGTCTAAAACAGCCCATAACTCATTGCCATGTTCTTGCTCGAAAGCCAAAAGTTTTACTTTACTGTCTAAAGGTAGCGGTCTTGAAAATTCAACACGGGCCGATTCTAACTCATCAATTCTTAAATTAGGCTTAATCTCGTCATTTAAAAGCGCTTTGTAGTTCTCGTTTTTGGCAAAAACCCGCACCGCAACCGGCTGATTTTTGATCCAGCCATGAGCCTTGAAATAGTTGGCGATACTGGCGATAGCGTCTTTTGGGTCATGCCATAAATCGCGATTGCCGTCGCGGTCGAAATCGGCTGCAAAAGAGCGGAAACTGCTCGGCATGAATTGCGGCATTCCCATCGCGCCGGCATAAGAACCTGCCGGTTGCAAGGGATCGACCTTTTCTTCGCGGCACAAAAGCAGAAATTGCTCCAGTTCGCCGGCAAAAAAACGGCTCCTCGGCGGATACGCGAACGCTAACGTCGAGAGGGCGTCGATGACCCGGTAGGAGCCGGATCGCCGGCCGTACAGTGTTTCGACGCCGAGTATCGCGACGATGACTTCCGGCGGCACACCGTATTGTTCCGAAACGTGCTTCAGAGTCTCCGCATGCTGACGCCAGAATGCGGCGCCTTCCTCGATCCGAGAATCGGTCAGGAAAATTTTGCGGTATTTGTACCACGGCAAAGCTTCGGCGGGCGCGGCAATTTTTTTGAGCACATCGTCATTGATTTTAACTTGGTCAAATAAAACCTCAAGTTCGTGCTGGGAAAACCGATGTTTGGCGACCATCGTGTCGATAAAGGCGCTCTTTTCGCTCCGATTCGCGCAGGCAACGGTCATCAAGAAACTACAGATCAGAACGATGCGGACGAGCATAAGAAATATTCCTAAGCAATCGAAAATTTTTGGTGGGTATGGATCGACATCAGAATGCCGAAACCGGAAAGCAAGGTCACGATCGACGTGCCGCCATAGCTGATCAAGGGCAGCGGCACGCCGACAACCGGCAGGATGCCGATAACCATGCCGATATTGACGAAAACATAGACAAAGAAAGTAAATGCCAACGCGCTGGCCAGCAAACGGTTGTAACTGTCGCGCGCCTGAGAAGCAATGTACAAACTGCGCGCGATGATGAACATATATAAGGCCAGCAAGCCGAAACATCCGAACAGTCCGAATTCCTCCGCAAATACCGCAAAAATGAAATCAGTCGAGCTTTCCGGCAGAAAGTCGAGTTCGGATTGCGTACTGCCGAGCCAGCCCTTGCCGTAAATACCGCCGGAGCCGATCGCGATCTTCGACTGAATGATATGGTAGCCCCGGCCTAAAGGGTCGGCTTCCGGATTCAAAAAAGTCCGCACCCGATCTCGCTGATAGTCGTGCATCAAATGCCATATAACCGGCGTCGAGGCGCCTATCAGCCCAACGATTGCAAGGATGAAGCGATAGGAAAGACCGGCGAAAAACAGCACCGCCGCTCCAGCGGAGGCAACCAGAAGCGCAGTGCCGAGATCCGGCTGCTTGGCGATCAGCAGGGTCGGCAGTATGATCAGAAAACCGGCGACCAAGACCTGTTTCGGCTTCGGCGGCAAATGGTGTTCGGCCAGGTACCAGGCAACCATCATCGGCGTAGTGATCTTGATCATTTCGGACGGTTGAAAGCGGAAAAAACCGAGATCGAGCCAGCGTTGCGCGCCTTTGCCGATCTGCCCCATAATCAGCACCGCGATCAACAGAAAGATGCCGATGCCGAACAAAATCGCCGAATAGCGTTTGAATTGCATCGGATTGACCTGTGCCAACGCGATCATCAACAGAAACGCGAGACCGACACGCGCACCCTGACGCAACAGCACGCCGACATCCTGGCCGCCGGAACTGTAGAGAATCACAAAACTCAATAACGAGGTCAGAAACAGACAGAGAAACAACGGAATATCGATATGCAACCTTCTCAGTAATTTGCCCATCACTGATGGAGGATGAAAATGTTCACGGCGAGTTTCAGTTTTCATGAAGATTCTGTAAATATTGCTTGATCACTTTGCCGGCGATCGGCGCGGCTACCGAGCCACCGTGCCCGCCATGCTCGACGACCACCGCGACCGCGATTTTCGGGTCGTCGGCCGGAGCAAACGCGATAAACAACGCATTATCGCGCAATTTGAAATCAATTTCGCTCTCGTTGTATTTGGCGCCCTGCTTGATTCCAAACACCTGCGCGGTACCGGTCTTGCCGGCGATCTGATAGGAAATGCCATTACCGATCCGTTTCGCGGTGCCGTTAGCGCCATGCACGACATTGATCATGCCGGCGAAAATAGAATCGAGATGACCGGCCTTCAGCGGGATAGTTCCGACATGTGTTTCCGGCCCCTTGCGGACGCCTTGCGCGGAGATAACTTTATCGACCAGGAACGGTGTGACCACCTCGCCGCGATTGGCCAGCGTCGCGGTCGCACGCGCCAGTTGCAGCGGACTGACCTGATGATAACCCTGGCCGATGCCGGAAATCAGCGTTTCGCCCTCGTACCATTGCTGTTTTCTCTTTGCTTGCTTCCAGGCTGGCGACGGCAACAAACCGGACGTCTCGCCATAGAGATCGATGCCCGACTTTTCGCCGAAACCGAATTGTTGCAAAAAATCATGCATGCGCTGAATGCCGAGCATTTGCGCCAAGCGGTAAAAATACACGTCGCAGGATTCCGTGATCGCGCGGACGATGTCGACTGAACCGTGTCCGCCCTTGCGCCAGTCGCGATAGCGGTGATCAACGCCGGGCAAGGTGTAATAACCCGGACAATACAGGCTTTGCGGTGCGCGAATCTTGTCATATTCGAGGCCTGCCAGCGCGATGAAGGGTTTGATCGTCGAACCCGGCGGATAGAGGCCGCGTAGCGCGCGGTTATAGAGCGGCTGATTTTCCGATTCGTTCAATGCCTTATAGGCTTCGCCGGAAATGCCGACCACGAAAGGATTCGGATCGAAGCCGGGGCGACTCGCAAATACTAAGACGCCGCCGGTCTTCACCTCGATCGCGACCACCGCGCCGTTATAAAAGTCGAGCGCGTCATAAGCGGTTTTTTGCAGGTCGATATCGAGGGTCAGGTAGAGATTAGCGCCGGGAATCGGCTTGACTTCCTTCAGCGTATTCAGCGAGCGGCCCTGCACATTGGTTTCGATTTCCGCGTAACCGGTCGTACCGTGCAGTTGCGTCTCATAGGTTTTTTCAATGCCCAACTTGCCCATGTGGGTGCTGCCCTGATATTCCGGCATCGGCAATTCTTTCAATTCAGCTTCGTTGATGCGGCCGACATAACCGACCACATGTGCGGCAAGATCATAATAAGGGTAATGCCGCACTTGATGCGTCTTGATTTCGACGCCCGGAAAAAAAGGCATCGACACTGCGAATTTGGCAAGTTCTTCGTCTGTCATCGCGAGCAGCAGCGCAATACTATTGAAACGTTTTTCGCGTTTGCGCTGTTTTTGAAACTGTTCGATTTTCTCGTCCGGCAGTTCGAACAGTTTTTGCAACCTGGCCAAAGTGTCATCCATGTCCTTGATCTGTTCGGGGATCAGTTCGAGACTGTACAACGGCGTATTTTCGGCTAGAATCTTACCGTTACGGTCGTAAATGATGCCCCGACTCGGCGGCACCGGGGTCAGTTTGACGCTGTTTTCTTTCGCCAGTGTCGCATAGTGCTCATGGCCGACGATTTGCAGATAAATGAGGCGCACTACCAATCCCGCGGACATCAGCACAATGAAAATCAGCGCGGCGTAGATGCGGCCCAAAAACAAGCGGTTTTCGGCCAGATCATTCTTTATCGAAAAGATGCGGTCCATCAGCGAGCCCCGCTTACTTCGCGCGCTTGATCAGACGGACGAAGCGTAGCGTCGTATAGACCAATGGCCAACTCAACGTGCCGGTGAACACCGGCAGCCAGAAATTCGCCTGTAATTGCGCCGGGTGTTGCGCGTTTTTGATGAAAAACAGCAACAACTGCGACAGCAGCAAACAGAAAAAAATGAACAACGCCTGTTGTATCAACGGAAACTGACGCAAGCGTTTGTGCAATTTGAGACAGAGATAAATCACCAGCGAATAAGCCAGCGCGTACTGGCCGAAAAGCCTGCCGAACAACACATCGGTCAACAAGCCGAATGACCAGGCATAAAAGATGCCGACCCGTTCCGGCACGGCTAGCGCCCAATAGATCAAACTCAACAAGACCCAATCTGGATTCAACAAGGCCAAGACGTCTGGCAGCGGCAAGATTCTCAATGCCATCGCCAACACCAGGGTAATGACGATGCGGACACGGGCATACCTGTTATTCGATAGCATCTTCAAGCACCTCGCGTTGTTTGTCCGCATGTTTCCGGACCAGTGGAATCGGCGTCGAGTCGCTCCACACGATCATCAGCTCCCGACTACGGTCCAGGAAGGCTTTCGGGGTTGCGGTCACTGTCGCGAACGGTTTATCGGATTCCGAGGTGAATTTATCGACCACCGCGACCGGATAACCCTGCGGAAACACGCCGCCAAGGCCTGAAGTAATCAACAAATCGCCGGGCTTAATATCGGCGTCGTTCGGCAAAAACGGCAAGTTCAACCGATTCATCTTCCCGCTGCCGACCGCGATCGTCAAGAGGCCATTACGGTTCACTTGCACAGGAATCGCATGGTTCGGGTCGGTAATCAGCATCACCTCCGACGTCATTGGGAAAGAGCGGATCACTTGGCCGACCACGCCATTTTCATCCATCACCGGCTGCTGCGGGTGCACGCCGAAACGGGTGCCTTTGTTTACGGACACGATATGTTCGTAAGGCGCCATCTTGATTGACAATAGCTCGGCGATCATCACCTGTTCGCCGAGCTTGAATGAGTTTTCGAGCAACGCTCGCAGACGGATGTTTTCTTTTTCGAGCTCATCGAGTTTCAACAGTCGAGTCTGCTGCATCAAGTGATCTTCCCGCAAGCGTTCATTTTCCTTTTTTAACATTGTGTACGAACTGAACGCGTCGGCGGTTTGCCTGAACAGAGAGATCGGCATGTCGACCAGGTATTTGACAGGGTCGGTCAGCAACGAAAGCGCGGAGCGCAAAGATTCCAGATGCTGGGTTTTTTGGTCCAGAGTCAATAGCGCACTCGAAGCGAGCACGGCGATCAACAAGCGGGTATTGATCGATGGACCGGTGGCGAATAACAGTTTAATAGCGAAATCCTCGGCGGTGGCTCCCGTCCGTGGCATATGGCCTGCGGCCGTCAGTTGGGGTTAGCTGTTTACATCAAGAGGCAGAGTTGGCATAGCCGTCCGTACTGCTATCTGAAACGCGGGCCGGATCATTCCAGGGAAAAAGCAGAGACGCCTTTCTTGTCCATCATTTCGAGCACCATACCGCCGCCGCGGGCGACGCAGGTCAAAGGGTCGTCCGCTATGAATACCGGCAAGCCGGTTTCCTCCGCGATCAGCCGGTCTATATCCTTCAGTAGCGCGCCGCCTCCGGTCAGATAGATGCCGCGATTCGCGACATCCGCACCCAATTCGGGCGGGGTTTGCTCGAGGGCGGCCTTGACCGTACTGACGATGCCGGACAGCGGCTCCTGCAATGCTTCAAGAATTTCATTACTGTTCAACGCGAAACTGTGCGGCACGCCTTCGGCCAAGTTGCGGCCTTTCACTTCCATTTCCCTAAGCTCGCTGCCGGGGTAGGCGGCTCCAATTTCCATCTTGATTTTTTCGGCGGTCGCTTCGCCGATAAGCGTGCCGTAGTTGCGGCGCACATAGTTGATAATCGCTTCGTCGAAGCGGTCGCCGCCGATTCTGATCGATGCCGAATAGACGATGCCGTTGATTGAAATCACCGCAACTTCGGAGGTGCCACCGCCGATATCCAGCACCATTGAGCCGCAGGCTTCATCGACCGGCAGGCCCGCGCCGATCGCGGCGGACATCGGTTCCTCGATCAGATACACTTCGCGCGCGCCGGCCATCGCGGCGGACTCGCGAATCGCGCGGCGTTCGACCTGAGTCGAACCGCAAGGCACACAGATTAAAATACGCGGGCTCGGCCGCAATAATTTACTTTTATGCACTTTTTCGATAAAAAAGCGCAACATGCGCTCGGTGACCGCAAAATCGGCGATCACGCCATCTTTCAGCGGGCGAATCGCGGTAATGTTGCCAGGCGTCCGGCCGAGCATGCGCTTCGCATCCGCGCCTACGGCCGCGATCGTCTTGGCGCCGCGGACTTTGTCTTCTTTAATCGCAACGACCGACGGCTCGTTCAGAACAATGCCCTGCCCGGGGATGTAAATTAAAGTATTGGCGGTACCGAGGTCGATGGACAGATCGTTGGAAAAAATTCCGCGAATTCTTTTGAATAGCATTGAGGTGGGTTCCTAATAAGAAATAAAACTAAGGCCAATTTAACCAATCGAGCGGGTATTGTAGCAATATATAGTATCATATTTTGAAAGCCGGATTATCAATAGCAGTCCGTGCTTCCCTCATGCAACTCGCTAGCGAATGCAGTCATGCTGCTGGCGATGGACCGGTAAAAATCCGCGCCAAAGCGAACAACACCTTTTATCCGGCGGCTGTTTTAATTTTTTGATGGAGTCAATCGATGTCGATAACGGCAGACGAAGTAAAAAAAATCGCGCACCTTGCGCGCCTTGGTATCGACGAACAGGATGTTCCGCATTATGCGGAAGACTTGTCCGGCATGCTGGAACTGATGGCCGCAATGGGCTCGGTCAATACCGGCGATGTATCGCCGATGGCGCATCCTTTGGATCTGCAACAAAGGCTTAGAAGCGATGCGGTGACCGAGCGCAATGAACGCGAAAAATTTCAGGCGATTGCGCCGCAAGTCGAGGCCGGACTGTATCTGGTGCCGAAAGTGATTGAATAAGGAATAATCAGGAATGCATAACAAGACCCTCGCGGAGTTGGCCGAAGGACTCCGTAACCAACAGTTTTCAAGCCGCGAATTGACTGAGGCATATCTCACAAGAATCAACCAACATCAGGAACTGAATGCGTTCATTACGGTGACCGCAGAACTGGCGTTGGCGCTGGCTGACGCAGCGGACGCACGCCTCGCTAAAGGCGATGCGGGACCATTAACCGGCATCCCGATCGCGCACAAGGATATTTTTTGCACCGACGGCGTCAAGACCAGCTGCGGCTCGAAGATGCTCGACAATTTCATCGCTCCGTACGATGCGACCGTCGTCGCGAAGCTGCAGCAGGCGGGCGTGGTGATGCTCGGCAAGCTGAACATGGACGAGTTTGCGATGGGCTCGTCGAATGAGACCAGCTATTACGGCCCGGTCAAAAACCCTTGGGATTTGAATGCCGTGCCGGGCGGCTCATCCGGCGGCTCGGCCGCAGCGATCGCCGCCCGGCTCGCCGCGGGCGTGACCGGCACCGATACCGGCGGTTCGATCCGGCAACCGGCCGCGTTTTGCGGCATCACCGGCCTGAAGCCGACCTACGGCCGCGTATCGCGCTATGGCATGATCGCTTATGCGTCCAGCCTGGACCAAGGCGGACCGATGGCGCGGACAGCCGAAGATGCGGCCATACTATTGCAGGCAATGGCGGGTTTCGACGAACGGGATTCAACCAGCGTCGACCGGCCGATTCCGGATTACCGAGCGGCATTGAAAAAGCCCATCGATAACCTGAAAATCGGCTTGCCGAAGGAATTTTTCGGCGAGGGCTTGTCTGCCGAGGTCGCACAAGTGATTGAGACTGCAATAGATGAATATCGCAAACTGGGCGCCGAGGTTATCGAAGTCTCGATGCCGAATCTGAAGCTCGCGATTCCAGCTTATTATGTGATTGCGCCGGCCGAATGTTCGGCAAACCTGTCGCGCTTCGACGGCGTGCGTTTCGGCTACCGCTGCGCCAATCCCACCGACTTGACCGACCTTTATACGCGTTCGCGCGGCGAAGGCTTCGGCCGCGAAGTCAAGCGCCGGATTCTGATGGGCACCTATGCGCTGTCGGCCGGCTATTACGATGCCTTTTACATCAAGGCGCAAAAAATCCGCCGGCTGATCAGCGAGGACTTCAAAAAAGCGCTGTCCGAAGTCGATGTGTTGATGGGACCGGTCGCGCCATCGGTCGCGTTCGGCATCGGCGAAAAAATCGGCAATCCGATCGAGATGTATCTGTCCGATATTTATACGATCGCGGTCAATTTGGCGGGACTCCCGGCGATGTCCATCCCGGCGGGGCTCGCCTCCGGCAAACCGGTCGGCCTGCAGATCATCGGGGATTACTTTGCCGAAGACCGCCTCCTTACCGTCGCGCATCGCTATCAACAGACCACTAACTGGCATCAACTCACCCCGCCCGGATTTGCTTAGGAGACTTGATAATGGAATGGGAAACAGTCATCGGCCTGGAAATTCACACCCAACTGGCCACAAAATCGAAAATATTTTCCGGCGCGGCGACCACCTATGGCGCCGAACCGAACACCCAGGCCTGTGCGGTCGATCTCGGTTTGCCGGGCGTCTTGCCCGTATTGAACCAGGATGCAGTCAATATGGCAGTCAAATTCGGACTCGCAATCGAGGCCGAGATCGCGCCTTATTCGGTATTCGCGCGCAAAAACTATTTTTACCCGGATCTGCCGAAAGGCTATCAAATTAGTCAGTTCGAATTGCCGATCGTCGGCAACGGCCATCTGGATATCGAAGTCGATGGCGTTAGCAAGCGCATCGGCATCACCCGCGCGCACCTCGAAGAAGACGCCGGCAAATCGCTGCATGAAGATTTTCACGGACTGAGCGGCATCGACCTGAACCGCGCCGGTACGCCGCTGCTCGAAATCGTCTCCGAACCGGACATGCGTTCGGCCAAGGAAGCGGTCGCCTACATGCGCAAGCTGCACGAACTGGTGCGCTATCTCGGCATTTGCGACGGCAACATGCAGGAAGGCTCGTTCCGCTGCGACGCAAACGTATCGGTACGGCCGAAAGGCCAGAAAGAATTCGGCACTCGCGCCGAACTCAAAAACATCAACTCGTTCAAATTCGTCGAGAAAGCAATTAATTACGAAGTCGAACGGCAAATCGATCTGCTCGAGGCCGGCGGCAAGGTCGTGCAGGAAACTCGCCTTTACGATGCAGTGAAAGACCTGACCCGGTCAATGCGCAGCAAGGAAGAGGCCAACGATTACCGCTATTTTCCCGACCCCGATCTACTGCCGGTCTTTATCTCCGAAGAATTTAAAACCCAGGTACAGGCGGCGATGCCGGAATTGCCGGATGCGAAGAAGCAACGCATCAAGGATCAGTTCGGGCTCGATGACGAAAGCACGACGACTCTGACTTCATCGCGCGAAACAGCCGATTATTTCGAGGCGCTGATTCAGGCTTCAGGCTGCGAAGCGCGGCTCTGCGCAAACTGGATCACCGGAGAATTGTCGGCCGCACTGAACAAATCGGGACTTGAAATTACCGAATCGCCGGTCAGCTATCAACGTCTGGCGGGACTCTTGATCAGGATTGCGGATAATACAATCTCAGGCAAGATTGCGAAACAGGTTTTCGAGGAGATGTGGCAAAGTGAAGCCGGCGCGGACGACATCATCGACACGAAAGGCTTGAAACAGATCACCGATAGCGGCGCGATCGAAGCGATCATCGACAAGATCATCGCCGATAATCCGGGCCAGGTCGAACAATACCGGAGCGGCAAGGATAAGGTGTTCGGCTTTTTTGTCGGCCAGGTGATGAAGGCGATGCAGGGTAAGGCCAACCCCGAGGAAGTCAACCGAATGCTGAAAGAGAAGTTGCAACCCTGAGCCTACCAAAGCTCTGGAAGCAAAAATTCGTTGCGCATCGCAAAAGGCTGGCATACATTAAAGCAAAAAAATATAAACCACTAGGGGGGGGGAGAGCCATGATGACGACGGTAGAACCGGTGAGACCGGAAAGAAGGCAGCGCACCGTTCAACTTATCACCGAGTTGCAAAACGAAAGGAAGGATTTGTGGGCATTATATTGCCAGATTGGCGAGATGAAACCGTTTACCGGCGTTGAGCCTGTGAAAACAAAACTAACGCAGTTTGCGCAGGTTCTGGTTGATTATGTGTCTCTGGGGCATTTCGGTCTTTATGAGCGGATTTTGTCTGGGACCGAACGCCGCGAAAGTATCATGACATTCGCGACCGATATTTATCCGGAATTCTCGGAGGTCACCGAGTTATCAGTCTCTTTCAATGATAAATACGAGAAAGCCAAAAACGCCGAAGCCTTTAAAGACTTGGCGAGCGATTTATCCTTTCTGGGCGAATCATTGGCCAAACGGTTCGAATTGGAAGATCAGCTTTGCGCCCTGATGCGACGCTAAGCTGATTCCGTTTCACGAAAAAACAAAGGCGGGTAATCCAATGTAATGTTGCCCGCCTTGTCTATTACGGAGAAATGGCCTCTTTTGCAGTACCCGTCCCGCCGGTTTCCGATGCTGCCTTCAAAAACTTCTGTTTCAGGTGATTGAAAGCCAACCATAAGGTTTTATCCATCACGACTTCATTACCGATCGACACAATCACCCGCCGCAATTCCGGTATTTTGACCTTGGTCGATACCAAATAAACGGGCTGCACATACAGCACAGTCTTGCCCATAGGCAGAATCACCATACGGCCCAACTTGACACGCGATCCAGACTGATCCCACAAGGTAAATTGCGCGGAAATTTCGGGATCTTGATTGATCAAGGCTTCCACTTGCGCGGGCCCGTTTACCTGAACTTCCTTACGGAACTTATAGATCGTAAGGCCGGGCTTGTAATTAAAACCGCAAGTCTCCTTGTCCAGAACACTCGCGACGCCGATCATGCTCAAATTGTCCCGATTCACCGGCGTCATCGGATTGATCATCACGAATTCTTCCAGATCCTTACAGTTGCCGAAATCCATCGTCTGGTAATACGGTCTGACCTCCTGATTGCGCACATTCGCGAACTGCCAAGTTTCGGCCTGCTCATAAAACAGCTCGGGAATGGTTTGATGATATTTCGCATACACCTTCATCTGCATGTAAAAAATGTCGCGCGGGTAGCGCAAATGCTTTTGCAGCTCGACGGGCATTTCCTCCATGTTTTTAAATAAACTCGGATACGCTCGCGCATAGGCATTGATGATTACATCCGAAGGATCGGCAATGTAATAATCGACCGTGCCATCAAAGGCATCGACGGCGATCTTGACCGAATTCCGGATATAGTTGAACGGTTGATCACCTTCCAGATAATCATCCGCGGCCGGTTTCGAGGCCGGATACCATTTCGATATCGTATAAGCATCCTGTATCCAGTAGAAGCGGTCCTTGGTCATCACAAGATAAGGGTCCTTATCCAACTGCAAAAAGGGTGTGATCGCGTTGATACGCTCGGTAATGTTCCGGCGAATCATCGCTTTACTGTCTTCGGTGGATACCCCCAAGGAAAAGAATATTCTTTCGTCCTTGAAATATAAAGCCAACAAGGCCTTGCGGAACAGAGACCGTATCGGAATGCCGCTTTGGCCAGTATATTCTTTTTCATCGACGTATTGATCGCCGACTTCAGGCCCTTTACCGACTTCAAGCCCTTTAACCTTTAGATTGTTGGGCACGATGGCGTAGTCATACTTGCCTTCGCCGTAATAGATCTCAGGGTTTTTCGTGCTGAGCCCAACCGGCGAAGACATATTCAAATCACGCAGATAAAAAACCAGCGGCATATCCGCGTCTTGCGCAGCCGGCGAGACGACCGCGCCGGTACCGTGCGTATAACGCAAGTGTGTGTTTTCCCAGTTTTGCGCCGATTCGGGAAGCTTGCTGATATTAACTTCCCGAGCAGCCAGATTGACCTGTCGGATATGGTCCAGCAGGAAATATCTATCCTCATCGACCGACAAGAACTGATAATAAGGTCGGATCACCTGCAATTGCTGATAACTGTCGATCAGAAACTCCCGGTCCCAGACTGGAATGTTTTCAAAACGCTTCTGCGCACTCCAGGTCGTGATGTCCTCGGCCGCATTCACGTTGATGTCCTGATCGATGACGCGGATGTTTTTTAGGTCGTAGGCATTAAGCGTCGCATCGATGTTGAACTGCATGAACGGCTTTTCAGCCTTAACCGGATTCGGATTGACGATGTATTTCTGGATCAGATTCGGAATGGAGTCGACATTCGGCAGATACCAGGCAAACAAAAACGCGGCCGATGCGACCAAAAACGGGGCCTTGATCCGGTGTTCCTTCGAAAAGATGAACAGACAGGCGGTTACCGCGAAGGCCAGGAACGTGATGATGCCGAGCCAGATCAACGGTAACTTATAATAAATTTCGACGAATCCCGGCCCATAAAACACCGGTGCATGGTTGTGCGAATAAAGCAACGAAAACCGTTCCAGCATGAAGCCCCAGACCACGAACAGCACGATGAAGCCGAGCAAGACGGTCAGATGAATCTTCGCGCCGATGTGATACTCCTTGTTTTGATTCGGAATGAAGACATGCTCCAGCCAATACAAAGTCCCGACCGCGACAAAAATGATGATGGCGGTCGTCAATAATTCTTTCTGGATCAACAGATAAATCGGATACGACAGCATGTAAAAGCTGACATCGTTGCCGTATACCGTATCGGCGACGCCCGAGGACTGGCCGAAAAAATACAACAGTGCGGTATCCCATTGCTGATAAAACGGTATGGCGATGAACACGGCCAAAATCAGCGAGATCGGCGTATAAACCTTGACCGAGTCGCCCATGAACACATCGGCGAAGCGCTGAAAACGCCTACGCTTGTCCAGATCGGCCAGTACTTCATCCGGCGGATTCAGGCCCAGATAACGCGAAGCGATCCAGAAATGAAAAAAGAAAATCAGGAAAAAAGCCAGAGTCACGCCGCCGGACAGGAAAAACCGGTACAGCAGCCTGAGCCAGAAATACGGTTCCTGTTTCAGCGATTGAAACCACCACAGATCAACGAACAGATCAAGGAAAATGAAATAAAAGGCGACAATGATGACCGCGATTCCCAGGATCGCTCCAATCAACACGGGTATAAACCTCAGATTCCGCATAGTATCCTCATGCTTTAATTAGAATGTATTGTTTTGACGCCGAGCCGCGCACCGTCTGGATGAGCTCCGGGCAAAGAATCTCCGATCATGGCAGTATTTTAACACCCAACAACCGGAGCACCGCCGCTTTTATCGCACCGCTTTCAGGAATAGCGCCACCATATGCATAACCATGCATCTTCCGGTTACTATTGCGTACATCCGGGAATAATGCAAATGCTCCACCATGAAGCGCCTTGCCTACCCTCCCCTTGTGTGAGCTTAGCGAGCCGAAATCGCCAGGATCGGAAGGCCTGGCGATACGTATTTGATGTTTTTATATATTTTTTTAAAAGTTTTAGGTTAAAATAGTCGGCTATCGAAACTGGGCGAGTGCTCGGCAATAAACGTAGGTTAAGGCCAGCGCTCGACGTTGAACCAACCGCCAGGCTTCGATGCGTTCCGTCCAAACCCTTGGTTACCATGACTGCGGTCTTCGGCATCAGGCAGCAGGTCACGCCTTGCACCGTTCAAACCTCCGGTCGAATTTGCTTGAGTGAATACACGCGGACGGTTAATGCAAAAAGATTTTCATGCCCAACATTTAGAGTACCAACATGACTGATTTAAGCCTTTACAGAAACATCGGCATATTCGCGCACGTGGATGCCGGTAAAACCACCACGACCGAGCGCATCCTGAAGCTCACCGGCAAGATTCACAAGCTGGGTGAGGTGCATGAGGGCGAGTCCACCATGGACTTCATGGCGCAAGAAGCCGAACGCGGAATCACCATTCAATCCGCGGCGACGACCTGTTTCTGGAAAGACCACCGCTTCAACATCATCGACACCCCAGGCCACGTTGACTTTACGATCGAAGTTTATCGCTCGCTGAAAGTTCTCGACGGCGGTATCGGCGTGTTCTGCGGTTCCGGCGGCGTTGAACCGCAATCGGAAACCAACTGGCGCTATGCGAACGACTCCAAGGTCGCCCGCCTTATCTACGTCAACAAACTCGACCGTATCGGCGCCGATTTCTTCCGCGTGATCAAGCAGGTCGAAGACGTACTGGGCGCAGTCCCCCTGGTCATGACCTTGCCGATCGGCGTTGAAGACCAATTCTCGGGCGTGGTCGACCTGTTGACCCGTAAGGCATGGATCTGGGACGATTCCGGAGATCCGATGAGCTACCGCATCGAAGACGTTCCTGCCGACATGGCGGACAAAGTCGAAGAATGGCGCGAAAAGCTGATCGAAACCGCGGTCGAGCAGGACGACGACGCGATGGAAAAATATCTGGAAGGCGAAATGCCCGATATGGATACCATCAAACGCTGCATTCGCAAAGGCACCATCAACATGGCGTTTTTCCCGACTTATTGCGGTTCGTCTTTCAAAAACAAGGGTGTACAACTCGTCCTGGACGGCGTCGTTGATTACTTGCCGAATCCAACCGAAGTCAAGCCGCAACCTGAAACCGATCTCGAAGGCACTCCGACCGGCGAATATGCGATCGTCGATCCGAAGCGCCCGCTGCGCGCCTTGGTATTCAAGATCATGGACGACCGTTTTGGCGCACTGAACTTCATTCGGATTTATTCAGGCACGCTGAAGAAAGGCGACACCTTGCTGAATACCTACACCGGCAAAAACGAAAGAGTCGGCCGCATGGTGGAAATGCACGCCGACAACCGCTCCGAAATCGAATCGGCCCAAGCAGGCGACATTGTCGCACTGATCGGCCTGAAAAACGTGCAAACCGGACATACCTTGTGCGATCCCGACAAGCCGGCGACGCTTGAACCGATGGTTTTCCCTGAACCGGTTATCTCGGTTGCGATTACACCGAAAGATAAAGGCTCCAACGAAAAAATGGGTGTCGCGCTGGGCAAAATGGTGGCGGAAGATCCGTCCTTCCACGTGATGACCGATGAAGAAAGCGGCGAAACCATTCTGAAAGGCATGGGCGAGTTGCATCTTGACATCAAGGTCGACATTCTGAAACGGACCCACGGCGTTGACGTCGTCGTCGGCAAGCCACAAGTTGCTTACCGCGAAACGATCACCCGCCGCGTCGAAGACAGCTACACGCACAAGAAGCAATCCGGCGGCTCCGGTCAATACGCGAAGATCGATTATGCGATCGAGCCGGGCGAGCCAGGCAGCGGCTTTGCATTCGAATCCGCGGTCACCGGCGGTAACGTACCGCGCGAATACTGGCCGGCGGTTGAAAAAGGCTTCAAGAGCATGCTGGACCAAGGCGTCTTGGCCGGCTATCCGTGCTTGGACTTCAAAGTCACCCTGCTCGACGGTGGCTTCCATGCGGTTGACTCCTCATCGATTGCGTTCGAAATCGCCGCGAAAGCCGCGTTCCGCCAATCGATTCCAAAGGCGGCACCACAACTGATCGAACCGATCATGAAGGTTGACGCGTTTACACCGGAAGACCATGTCGGCGACGTCATCGGCGACTTGAACCGCCGCCGCGGCATGATCAAATCGCAAGATCCGGGCGTCACCGGCGTACGGATCAAGGCGGATGTACCGCTGAGCGAAATGTTCGGCTACATCGGCGACCTGCGTACGATGACTTCCGGCCGCGGCCAGTTCTCGATGGAATTCTCTCACTACCTGCCATGCCCGAAAAACGTGGCTGACGAAGTGATCAAGGAAACCCTCGAACGCAATAAAAAGAAATAATCCGGAAGACCGGATTATCAGCAAAAAAGGCCGGGCAGCAGTGCTGCCCGGCCTTTTTTATTTAACCTGTTGCAACAAATTAGTTCAGAAACAGATTAGCCACGAAGGAAAGAAGGCCATCAAAACCGATACCATTCCGTTCAATAGCGCTCATTCCATTCAACCACACGGATCGAACCAAAGCCAGAACGACGCCTAGGGGCTCTTACTGATTGTCTAATGCAAGGACAATACCTCGTTACGCAATGCTGCGTTTCAGCGTAGGGCGGAGCTGTTATGGTTTCTGATCGCAGCATTTTCGCCGGCATTATACGCTGCCACGGCAAGCTGCAAATCGGAATTGAACAAGTGCGGCCAGCGTTTCAGCGAGCGCGCAAATTTTTATTGAGCTAATCGGCATATAGACCCAATGCCCCCTGTTCCGGATCAAAAGACAAACCATGGCACTATAATTATTTTTAATAATTAGAGCGGATTTTACTCCGCCAAACAATGACCGGTTCCTACCGATATCCGCCGATGTCGATGATGCCGACTTGACTTTTTTCAATTTTATGATTCTATGGAAAGATCGGCTTGAAGGAGGTTGATATGAAACAAGACTGTCATTACTTGCATACGTCTTTCGATAATCCTGTCCTAGCTATCGTGCAGGGCATCGACCGCGATGTCGAACATGGCGAAGATTTGTTAATGCTCGGACTCGGGATCGTGATGCTATCGTCCACTTTCGCCCCGGTCGCACCGCCTATCGTTCTGCTACCGTTAGTCGCACTGACATTCGCCATCACGGTGTGTTTCGCCCATAGGAATTACCGATGTATGGAGCAAAAGCTGTTCGCATCGATGACGCGGCTGAACAGTCACGAAATTGCCCTGCTCCGCCCGATCTCCGCAGTGTTTATCGATACGCCGGCCGGCTCACTGGCGGAGTCGTTCAACCCTGTCAAAAATTTGAAAAGAACCTTGAAAAGCGCGCTTGGTGGCGTACTGATCAATCCGCTATGGATGCCGATTTTTTATATGATGGGCATTCAGATCAATGCGGAAAAAAATCTGATATTGTTGAATCGGGCCATTGTGGGGGTCGAGCACAGAATTCGCCGGCCTTCCACTTTAACCTGATGCAGGAACCGAGGCTCGGGGTGGTGTTACGTGCCTGTCAGCAAACGCTGCCACAATGACTCAGGAAGCTCATAGTCGCGCATTCGCTTTACGACGCCCTCAACTTCATAGGGCAACGTGATATAGCTCAATTCCTTCTTTTCCCGATCATATATCGCGAATTGCGTGCCGAGCTTGCCGTTGCGAGGTTGACCGACCGATCCTGGACAAACCAACGCATGTTTATACGAGTCCAAATTGATGGTCTCCTCGGTCACATGATGGTCCGTTCTGCGCTTGTCGCGCGCAAAGACTCCCGGCATGTGCGAATGGCCGTGGAAACACAGCGTCCTGTTTTTATTCTGTAAATGCTCCAGATTGTCTTCGGCGGTCATCGAGTAAACATAGCCGTTAAAGAACGTCGGATCGATTGGGGCGCCGTGCACAGCAAGCCATTCATCATTTTCGATCACGGCCGGCAAATATTTCAGCCAATCCCGGTGCTCTTCGGATAAGCGCTCCACCGTCCATTTGATTACAGCTTTTGCAGTATGCGAAAAGCCGGTTTCCGCCTTATTGATCGCGGCGGCATGGTCGTGATTGCCTTTGATGATGTTCAAGGAACTATCCTGCAATCTTTCGATACATTCGGCGGGATCAGGACCGTAACCGACAATGTCGCCCAGAATGATGCCTTCCTGGATATTTTCGGTTTTTAAATAGCCGAGAACACGCTCCAGCGCTGGATAATTGGCGTGAATATCGGCTAACAACGCAAAATAGCGCGACGAGCTGCGACCCGAAGCACCCGGCCTCTTACTACGATTTTTCGCTGCTGCTTCCTTGGTAAACAATAACAACGTATCGATCAATTTCCGCACCAACTGCGTTTTCTCTTCGCTGGGCATGAACAGCGAGCGCAATTGTTCGGCCACAATCACGTTGCAGTGAGGGTCCTCAAACACGGCATCGACTGAATTCGCGAGATCCCGCCCCATTCGCTCGATAAAATCCTGATCGAGCCATGCGTAAGTCCGAATGTAGACGCCGAGCATGATCGAAAAGGACACAAAGTTGTCCCAGACGTAATACTCGTCATCCAGATAAAATACCTTGCCTTCGACATCCACTCCGAAATTGGAGAGGCCCTCATCGAGTTTCACTTGCATGCGCTTGGCAAGATTCAAATATTTATCAAATACCGCATGCAAAATGCCATGATATTTGCTTTTGGTCGCAGCCGAATCCGGCCGGGCTTCGAGCAATGTATGAATGGGCTGAAGGCGCGGACAAATATTGCCGATAACGACAGGTTCCACCGCGTTATCTTCACCGCTAACATCGATCAGAAACCAGGTTTTATGCGGATGATGAACTCCCAGCTCGCGCTCTTTTTGCAATGCAGTGTTGATCCAACGCACCGCCCTGGCTTTGTTAAAACTCAGCTCGCTGCGTAATTTAACGACATTTTGTTCCCCCGAGTAAATACGGGTGTTCGGCCGGCCGACAAATTCGGAACCATAGGCCAACGAAGTCATATCCTGAGAAAGAATTTGGGAAATGGCGCCGATGTTGTAATGATCGCCGCCGTCATGAGAACCGATCAGTTCTATTGCTTGCATTATTGAGATCGAAATTGGCGGAAATAAATGCGAGGAAGAATTTTACGATTGTTTTAGCTTTCCTTAGCACATGCGGATCGGCTCCGTTCAACTTCTAACTTGCCTGCCGCTCAGCTCTTCTCTTTCTAATCGGCAAGTAACGCTATTTTGTGCAGGATACCACCCACTAACGCCCTCCGCTGATTGGCATCAAACACAGGCGTGAACCTTGCTTGCGCCAATCAAGCGGAAGAGGAATATCCCAAACGCTTATGGGCAAAGAGGCGCAATCGATGCCATATTGCTGCGTACAGCGGACCAGCCCATCCCCAGGTTAGCAGTTTTGCTGGTGATCAATACAACCAGTGAATCCGGCTTATCAGGCACGGTCGCCATGAAGTGATAGGTTTTGTCGGTAGTCATTTGAACTTCCTTAATCATGTTCTGGACCGTTTTGCCGCGCTGGCTGGACAGCAGGGATTCAACCGCTCTGACATTTTTGCCGCGCATCATATCAACCGCCGCAGCTGCAACCGCTTCCAAATAAGATGAGGTAAAATAAGGTACGTTATGAGCTACGCCGAGCAACAAGCCGCTCGACAGATCGACAACCGCGCATCCCAAGGCGCCGTCAACGTCGTTCACAATTTTACGTACAACATCATCAAGTTTAGCCATGTATTTTCTCCATTAAATTAAAGTAATCGCACTAACAATCAAAACTATGCTTGGTCAATCGACTTACGCATATTCCAGGGTTGTCAACAGCGTATTCAGCAATAACCTGACGTCATCGCTCTCACGCACATCGACATGAAGAACGGGCCAAGGATCGCCCCGTTCCGAAAGACATTGGTAGTAATCATCGACGCTGGGCTTGGTCGATAAATCATAGTGAGTCACCCCAATTACCGCAGCGCCTTGATTCAGGAAAGCAGCATTAAGGTTTAAAAAATAATCCAGTTCGCCCATTGGGTCAGGATGCGTATTGTCCACCAGCACGATCAACCCGAGAGCTCCCTTGGTCAGCAGGTGGCACATAAAATCGAAGCGCCGTTGCCCTGGGGTTCCATAAAGATAGACTTTTTCACCGTCGTCCAGCGTCAGTTCGCCATAATCCATCGCAACCGTCGTAGAGCTCTTGCGCCGCACGACGCTGTCTTCGGTCGGCTTTGCTTCGGTCGAAATCGGCACGACTTCGCTGATCGTGGCGATCGCGGTCGTTTTGCCCGCACCGACGCAACCGGTAAAAACAAACTTGATTTTATGATTCTTGTCCATAACGCATCCAAAGCTTATGCTGGGTGGGCTTTATTCAGTCGCGATCTGATTTTCGAAAACAAACTGACCTTTTCGGGATTCAGCTGTTTGTTATGAATATCCGCTTCCGAACTCTGCTCGATCAATCCGACGATCTCACAGGCATTATAAAAATCGTGGATCAGATTGATCGGAATGCCGGTTTTGTCCGCAACCGTCTGTAAACCGGCTGCATTGCTTTGCATGAACGCGGCAAGTTTGATCAAGTCCTGACAATCGGAAAGATTCAAGTCCGGCCAGCGTTTCAATCGCACTGGCTTGTCCGCCGCCGCCCCCTCCAGCAACCGCCCTTGGGAAGATTTGAAAACCCCGTACCAAAGCAGACTTCTCAACGTATAAGGCTTCAAATTTTCGGCTTCGGATAGCTGCTCAAGATCTGCCTCGGTCACATTGCTTCGGGTCGTGCAGGAAATCAAATTCTGATCCGCGGTAAAAAATGGCGCCAGTAGATCCAGGCTAGCCGGACTGTAAAACACCTGCTGCTCAGGATGAACATAAATACGGCCCGGAGAATTCGGGATATTCAGTTCGTATATCAACAACCCGGTTTTGTCCGCCGCCCCCAGCAACTGCCCGACAAAACCTTCTCGCGCAATAAAGGCTCCCCCACCCGCAGCCAGCGCAACTTCCACTGCCGCTGTCGCGGCGACGTTGCTTGGCGGCGATTCCGTCGTCCGTAACACAGGCCCCTGATTTCTTCGCTCGGTCAGCGTATCCTCGCAAAGAAGATTGAACAACTCGATCATTGAGCGAATGCGCGGCACCATACGGGAATCGCACAACAACCAAACATCATCACGCCCTCTATCCGCATTGCCTCCTTCTTTAGTGGAAAAGATGCAACGGTCGCGCGGAAGCGCTTTCAGCCAATCCTCTTGATCCATCCGCGCGCACAGGCTTTCCGGCAGCAGGTAGTAATCTACCGGCGGGTCTGTAACAAGCCGCCATTTTTTAAGCAACCCCCGTTCAGCCAGGGAAAGAACGGATTCGATATTTTGCTGCTCGAATTCACTAAATCCGACTAATTTGAGGTTAATTGAATCTTGTGACATATTTTTTATCAAGTCATCTAAGAAGTGAGAATTCCGGCCTAAATGCTTATTTTTGCCGCCTTAACTAAGCTCTTTGCTTAACCTTAAATCAAGTATAGTTGGATTTATTAATATTGCCTGGTTAATCCGAAGAAAAGTTTTGGTAGTCCACACCGGAATTATGTATGATAAAGGGTTATTTATTACGCCAGCTTAAGCCGGGCATATCCTGTTCGGCTCAATCCGCAGACAAGCATTGCTTCAGAATTTCAGCGACTGCACAAAAATGTAGTTGAATGCTCGGGAAATTCAATAAAGCGCAAAAAACAATCTGCACTTTTTTATCGATGATGACTGGAAA
Organism: Methylomicrobium sp. Wu6; assembly: GCF_035916875.1. NCBI lineage: Bacteria > Pseudomonadati > Pseudomonadota > Gammaproteobacteria > Methylococcales > Methylococcaceae > Methylomicrobium > Methylomicrobium sp. Wu6. The sequence goes on along the minus strand of NZ_JAXUHN010000094.1, from coordinate 28,188 downwards.
CTTAGGCGTCAGCGCATCAACGCTCAAAATACAGAAGCAAGAGAACGATTTATAGTGCTAAGTGGACTTAATGAGTATTGAAAATGCCCGCAGTCTGCCCTGTGAACGGCAAAAAAAATCAAGCGGTTTTAGGCAAGAATATCGCCCCGATCATGCAGTAGACCGGGGCGACGATTTGAAAGAATTACTTCTGAAAGGAATAGACCAAGGCGGCGATGATCAACTGCAGAAACACCAGCCCCCAAAAATAGAGCCCAAAGAGCACGGCCTTGACTTGGACCGCATACTCCTTGGGATGCCGCCTGACCAGCAACCAGCCGCCGCCCGCCGCAAGGGTCAGAATGACAATGCCGATCAGAGTCAATTGCACGACTAATCCCTGACCGGCGCGGGCGCCAGCACGACACGGGAGCCGTTCGATTCGGCCGGGCTAACCACTCCCGCCGCTTCCATCGTTTCGATCATCGTCGCGGCGCGGTTATAGCCGATTTTGAAGCGTCTTTGCACGCTCGATATCGAGGCCTTGCGCGTCTCAGTCACAAACTGCACGGCTTGATCATACAAGGCATCGCCTTCGGGGTCGCCAAAACTGCCTGCGCCGCTACCCGCACCATAACTTTCGCCTACCTCGGAAACTTCGCGGGTAATGTCTTCGAGATAATTGGTCGGCCCCGTCAGCTTCAAAAACTCGACGACGCGATGCACTTCATGGTCGTCGACAAATGCCCCATGGGCACGAATCGGAATGCTGGTGCCCGACGGTAAAAAAAGCATGTCCCCATTGCCGAGCAATGCTTCCGCGCCGCCCTGGTCGAGAATGGTCCGGGAATCGATACGGGATGAAACCTGGAATGAAATACGGGTCGGAACGTTGGCCTTGATCAATCCGGTCAAGACATCGACCGACGGCCGCTGCGTAGCTAATATCAAATGAATACCGGCCGCGCGCGCTTTTTGCGCCAACCGCGCGATCAGTTCCTCGACCTTTTTGCCGACGATCATCATCATGTCGGCCAATTCGTCGATCACGATCACGATGCTCGGCAGCATCTCCAATACCGGAGGTTCTTCACCCTCGGCCAACGGATTCAACGCCTGATACATCGGATCCTTAATCTTCTCTCCGCGCGTCTCGGCGTCCACGACCAGTTGATTGAAACCGGCCAAGTTCCTGACGCCCATTTTCGACATCAATTTATAACGCCGCTCCATTTCCGCAACCGCCCAACGCAGGGCGTTGCTAGCCTCCTTCATGTCGGTAACGACCGGCGTCAACAGGTGGGGAATGCCTTCATAAACCGACAGCTCCAGCATTTTCGGATCGATCATGATCATCCGCACCTGCTCTGGCGTCGATTTGTAGAGCATGCTCAGAATCATTGTGTTGATCGCGACCGATTTTCCCGAGCCCGTCGTGCCTGCGACTAGCGCGTGCGGCATCTTGCCAAGATCGGCAACCAAGGGCGCGCCGGAAATATCCTTGCCCATCGCCAGCGTCAAGTTCGACTTCGACTTGACAAAAGCGCCGGAAGCGAGCAATTCGCGCAGATTGACCATTTCGCGTTCGCGGTTTGGAATTTCGAGACCGATCACCGACTTTCCCGGAATCACTTCGACGATACGGACGCTGGTCACCGACAATGCCCTGGCCAAATCCTTCGATAAGGAACTGATCCGGCTGACCTTCACGCCGGGCGCCGGCTGCAGTTCGAAACGAGTAATCACCGGCCCCGGCAGAAACCCGACGACCTCGACGTTCACATTGAAATCCTGCAGAATGTTTTCGACCAGCCTGGACATTTCTTCCAAGTCGGTCTGCGTATAACCTTTTACACGCGTATCGCGGTTATCCAATAATTCGAGCGCCGGCAAAGCCCCCAGATTCTCAAAGCGCACGACCGGTGTTTTTTTGGCGACCTGTTTGGCCACTGCTTTTTGAGCATCGGCCAACACCTTTTCGAGGACCGGCGACATTTTCACCGTGGCTTTTTTGACGGTTTCGGTTTCAGTTTTGACTGGCGAGGTCGGCACAGGCTCGATGTTCACCAAACTGAAAGATTCTTCCTGATCATCAGCCTCTTCCCGCACCACAAATCTTCTATCGCTTGCACCCGTACCGGCAATACGGCCAAGCAACACCTTGACCAGCATGACCGTATATTTGCCGATCAAATCCAGCACTGCGAGCCAGGAAACTTTGGTCGCCAACGTAATACCGCCGAGCAGACCGACCATTAGAAATAGGGTCGCACCGGAATTGCCGAGCTTAATCACCAGCGTGTTGCCGATTTCCTGTCCGACGATACCGCCGGTGCTGTTCGGTAAATCGATGCCGGGGCGCAGTAAATAGAGATTCAGTAAAGCTGCCGCCGAAATGATCGTCGCGATGATGCCCAGGGCATGCAAAACCACCGGGATAATCCTCGGGACTTCCCGTTGTTTATGCAACTTGTAGCCGGCCCAAAAAATAGCCAATGGGAACGGATAGGCCAATAAGCCGAAGAAGCTGAAGCTCACATCGGCCAGCCAGGCGCCGAATACGCCACAGCCATTTGCGATCGTCTTTGTCGTCCCGCTATGCGTCCAGCCGGCGTCCTCGAGGCTAAAAGTCGCCAGCGCAATCAGGAAAAACAAGCCGCAGGCAAAAAAAACCAAAACGGCGATTTCACGCAAACCACGAACAGTTTTTTCTTCCATTACCGCAGACATGACATTTCTCGGAGAAAATAAATACTAATAAAACATGATTATAGATCAATCATCAAAGAGATTACATGAATAATTTTACAGGCAACCGTTGATTTGACAGGGATGCGCCCCAATTTCATTCCCATATTTTTTCGGTTTACGAACTCTGCATTCACCTGCATAATTTATTGCAGAATTTTGTCTATCCCTGAAGAGGTCTTAATGAGCAACACCAAACACTGCAGATTGTTGATTCTTGGCTCCGGCCCTGCCGGCTATACCGCCGCGGTTTATGCCGCGCGAGCGAATCTTAATCCGGTCATGATCACCGGCCTGCAGCAAGGCGGCCAGTTGACCACCACCACAGATGTCGATAATTGGCCCGGCGACGTCGAGGGACTGCAAGGCCCCGATCTGATGGAAAGAATGCGCCACCATGCCGAGCGCTTCGACACCGAAATCATTTTCGACCATATTCATACCGCCAATTTGTCAGTGAGGCCGTTTGTACTGACCGGCGATGCAGGCAGCTATTCGTGTGATGCGCTAATCATCGCGACTGGCGCGTCCGCCCGCTATTTGGGGCTCGAATCAGAAGAAGCATTTAAAGGCCGGGGCGTTTCCGCTTGCGCGACCTGTGACGGTTTTTTCTACAGAAACAAACCGGTCGCGGTGATAGGCGGCGGCAACACCGCAGTCGAAGAAGCGCTTTATCTGGCGAATATAGCCTCCCACGTGACTATCGTACATCGCCGAGACCAATTCCGCTCCGAAAAAATTCTCTCTAATAAATTACTCGAAAAAGCCGTAAACGGCAACGTCACAATTGAATGGAATCATACGCTGGATGAAGTACTCGGCGACGACATGGGAGTCACCGGCATCCGAATCAAAAATGCCCAGTCCGGCGAAACCAAGGAGATCGACGTCCACGGTGTCTTCATCGCGATCGGTCATACCCCGAACACCGGCATTTTCGAAGGACAACTCGAAATGGAACACGGCTATATTAAGGTCAAAAGCGGTATTGCCGGCAATGCGACCGCAACCAGCGTTGCCGGCGTTTTTGCGGCAGGAGACGTGATGGATGCGATCTACAAACAAGCGATCACATCGGCCGGCGCGGGTTGCATGGCCGCCCTCGATGCGGAAAAATATCTCGATGAATTGAAATAAGGGCGCACGGCCTAGCAGCGCTCAGGTTGATTTAAACCTAACGCTTTTTAGCCTGTGCCTACTTGATGAAGATAGCCATACTCGATCCCCACCGGCCGGAGCAACCGTTCCCACCGCTGAGCGCCGCGCTGGCCGAACCAAACGGCCTGCTCGCGGTGGGGGGATGCCTGTCGCCGACGCGGTTGTTGAACGCCTATCGGCACGGCGTGTTTCCGTGGTATAACACAAATGAGCCGATTTTGTGGTGGTCGCCCGATCCACGGCTGGTATTGTTTCCCGAACGCCTGCAAATCTCGCGCAGCCTAAAAAAAACCCTACGTAAAGACAGGTTTAGCGTGACTTTCGACACCGCTTTCGATAGGGTGATCGCCGCCTGCGCGGACTCCCGGCAAGGCCGGGAAGGCACCTGGATCACCAAGGACATCGTGCACGCCTATCGTGAACTGCATCTGTTAGGCTTCGCGCATTCCGCCGAAACTTGGTGCGCCGGCGAACTGGTCGGAGGTTTATACGGCGTCGCGATGGGCCGCGTGTTTTTTGGAGAGTCGATGTTTCATACGATCACCGACGCCTCCAAAACCGCTTTCGCGGTGTTAGTTCAACATCTCAAAGATTGGAATTTTGAATTGATCGACTGTCAGGTTCATACGCACCATCTGTCCAGTCTCGGCGCCGAATTGATTGACCGCGACACCTTCATCCACTTTCTGGACCGTTTCTGCACGGTGCCTGAGGCCGCCTGTGCCTGGCAATCATCATGACATCCATTCCGTTATTCATTACCGGCGATCATCCGTGCAGTTATCTTGACGGCGAAAGCGCGCGCTCGGCATTCGTGCACCCGGCCTTTCAGATCACTCCGGCGATATACGCGGAGTTGTTAAAGCATGGTTTCCGGAGAAGCGGCAATGATGTGTATGCGCCGCAATGTCGGCATTGCTCCGCCTGTGTCTCGGCCAGAATCCCTGTCGCCCGCTTCGACCCGGACCGCCGGCAAAAACGTTGCCTGAAAAAAAATACCGAAACCCACGTTGTGCTAAAACCGGCTGTGTTTGAACAAGCCCATTACGACATGTATCTGCGTTATCAAAACAGCCGCCATGCAGAAGGTTCGATGGCACATGCCGGGGCCAGTGATTATATCGACTTTCTCGCTAGCGACTGGTGCGACACCCTCTTCGCCGAGTTTTCGATTGCGGGCGAACTGTCGGCGATCGCAGTGATCGATCGCTTCCCTCACGCATGGTCGGCGGTCTATACCTTTTTCGACCCTAAATTCGCCGACTCTAGCCCGGGCGTTTATGCGGTATTATGGCAAATCGAAGAAGCTCGCCGGCAGCAGCGCGAATTTTTGTATCTCGGCTACTGGATCAAAAATTGCCGGAAAATGGCTTATAAAAGCGACTATCAGCCCCTACAGTTGTATATAGACCAAGTGTGGCGGGATTTTCCCGGTTTATAAGCGGCGACGCCTCACGTCCATAGGCCAGCCTTATCGAAATTCGTTTCGGTGGACACCGAAGCTTTGGGAAACTGAGACTGGCGATATTGCAAGGCACCAATAATAAACTCACAAAACGGCGCTAGCCTCCATATTAAATCAGTTGACTGCTAGCGCCGCTGTATAATGGGATTAAGCCTTTTACCTAAAATCGGGAAATGCCCGCCAGATAAAACAAAGAGCTTATTGAAGCAAAATATCCTTTTTATTTTTTTCGACGGTCTTCTCGCCGATACCCGCTACATTAGCCAGTTCTTCGGCAGTTTTAAACGGACCTTTTTCGGTCCTAAATTTGACGATGGCCTCTGCTTTTTTCTGACCAATACCTGTCAGCGAATCCGAAATTGTTTTCGCATCGGCGGTATTAATGTTAACGGGTGTTGCGAGGGCATTGAAGGCAAACAGAGTCAAGAATACAAATAAAACTTTCATAAAAAACATCCTCATAAAAATTGAGACAACGGACAGGAACAGCCAGTTGGCGTTAGTCTAATTTTACCGGCTATTCAAGAAACAGTTTAGAAATACACTCTAGTTTTACAACAGAGTCTTTTAAAAAATTATAACGCTGTCACATTTTTCTCGGCTCACATCAATGAACCATATCCCCCAACCTTAGCTCACCACTGCCTGCATTGCCGCAAACCCTGCCATCTCCAAAAAAGTAATTTCCAAGACACCTAAAAAGACAGCCTATCGCACTTGTGCCCTCAAGGCCTCGACACAATTGTCCTTCAACGTCCAATATCGACAACCGATCGGGAATGGCCTTTATCTCATGGTTTTCTCGCCCATTGCACGTTGCGCCAACACCTAGCGCACTTGGACGTTATACGCGCTTAGAAAAAAATTAAGACACCACGCGCAACGGCACCCAAGACGATCGTTGTCATATCGATCCTGTTCAATTTGCTTTTTGTCTCGCGGCGAGGGTCTTTGATGCATTCGAAATGCTGCATCGGATTGAGCAACATTCTTGTTTCCTCTACAAATTGACAATTTCATACTTTTCTCAAAGGCGGAAATAGCGTGATTGCCCTGAGATTCTACGACGTCGTTTTGTTGTTAGAGGCTTGCTTGTGATATGATTGCCGGTTTTAACAACCGGGATTAAAACCATGGCTAAAGAAGATCAAATTGAAATGGAAGGTAAGGTCATCGATACCCTTCCGAACACGATGTTTAGAGTGCAACTGGAAAACGGCCATATCGTGACCGCGCATATTTCCGGCAAGATGCGCAAGCACTATATCCGCATTCTGACCGGAGATACGGTCAAAGTCGAGATGACACCTTACGACCTGACCAAAGGCCGGATCACCTTTCGGATGCGCTAACCCCGGTAGAACCGGGGATCGCGCAGCCGACCTTTCAAATGCTTCCGACCTCTCAAATGCTTTCGGGCACGATCAATTCCTTGCTTTCAATCGCAAAAGCCAGTTCGTTATTTTCCACGTAAATTCTGACATGACCACCGTGGGTCAACTTGCCGAACAGCAGGTCGTTCGCCAGCGGTTTTTTGATTTTTTCCTGTATCAGCCGCGCCATCGGCCGGGCGCCCATCTTCGGATCGCAGCCATTTTCGGCCAGCCATAAGCGGGCATCGTCATCCAAAGTCAATGTAACTTGCCTGTCGGCCAACAGCGCCTCCAGCTCGAAAATAAATTTATCGACTACATGACCGACGACCGATATATTCAACGGTTTGAATTGAATGATAGCATCCAGCCGGTTTCTGAATTCCGGCGAAAAACCTCTTTCGATCGCTTTCATGCTGTCGCTCACATGATCCTGTTGCGTGAAGCCGATCGAGGCGCGGCTGCCCTCTTCGGAACCGGCATTGGTCGTCATCACCAGAATGATGTTGCGAAAATCGGCTTTGCGGCCATTATTGTCGGTTAAGGTACCGTGATCCATCACCTGTAACAGCAGATTGAATACGTCCGGATGCGCCTTTTCAAGCTCGTCGAGCAGCAGCACCGCATGCGGATGCTTGGTGACTTGTTCGGTCAACAGCCCTCCCTGATCAAAGCCGACATAACCGGGAGGCGCGCCGATCAATCGCGACACGGTATGCCGCTCCATGTATTCGGACATATCGAAACGGATCAACTCGACGCCCATGATTTTGGCCAGTTGTCGGGTCACTTCGGTCTTGCCGACGCCGGTCGGCCCCGCAAACAGGAATGAACCGATCGTTTTTTGCGTTTCACGGAGCCCCGCCCGCGACAATTTGATCGCGGAAGCCAATGCCGCAATCGCTTCGTCCTGGCCGAACACCAGCATTTTCAAATTTTTTTCAAGACTGGCAAGCTTGTCGACGTCATTCGAGGAGACAGATTTGGCCGGCACCCTGGCAATCTTTGACACAATTTCTTCGATGTCGACCGTATCGATCACCTGCTTGCGCTCCGCCTCGGAAAGCATGCGTTGCCGCGCGCCGGCTTCATCGATCACGTCGATCGCCTTGTCCGGCAGATGCCGGTCATTGATATAACGGTCGGACAACTCGGCCGCCAGACGCAGGGATTCGGCCGAATAAATCACATCGTGATGCTCTTCGAAACGGGCTTTCAGGCCTTTCAAAATCAGCACCGTATCCTCGACAGACGGCTCCAGAATATCGACCTTCTGGAAACGACGCGCCAACGCATGATCTTTTTCGAATACGCCGCGATATTCCTGGAATGTGGTCGAACCGATACAGCGCATCTGCCCGGAAGCGAGCAGTGGCTTGATCAGATTCGACGCATCCATCACTCCGCCCGATGCCGAACCCGCACCGATGATCGTATGAATCTCATCGATGAACAGAATAGAATCGGGTTCTCGCTTGAGTTGATTCACCAACGCCTTCAGGCGTTTTTCAAAATCGCCTCGGTATTTGGTTCCGGCCACCAACGCGCCGAGATCCAGCGCATAAATCACACTGTTCATCAGTACGCGCGGCACGTTTTCCTCGACGATTCGTTTCGCGAGGCCTTCTGCGATCGCGGTCTTTCCGACGCCGGCTTCGCCAACCAATAACGGATTGTTTTTTCTACGCCGGCACAGAATCTGTATCGTACGCTCGACTTCCGCCTCCCTGCCGATCAACGGGTCGATGCGGCCGCGGCGCGCTTCCTCATTCAGGTTGGTCGTATATTTGTCCAACGGACTGCCCGACGACTCGGCATCCGGATTGGACGCATCGGCATTGCGTTCTTCGCCGGCCTGATTTTCCTGATCGACTTTCGAGATGCCGTGCGCGAGATAATTGACCACATCGAGTCTTGAGATGTCTTGTTTGTTCAGCAGATAGACCGCATGCGAATCCTGCTCGCTGAACAACGCAACAAACAGATTCGCGCCCGAAACTTCTTTTTTATCGGAAGCCTGTACATGAAAGACGGCACGTTGCAAAACCCGCTGAAAACCCAAGGTCGGCTGCGTTTCGCGCTGCACGCCTTGCGGAATCAGTGAAATGGTTTCGTCAATGAATTGCGTCAATTGCCCCCGAAGCAGTTTGATATTGCAGCCGCAGGCTTTCATGATCGCTTCGGCGGAAGGATTATCCAGCAATGCCAAGAGCAAATGTTCAACCGTTATAAACTCATGCCTTTTCTCATGCGCATTCTTAAAGGCATTATTCAGGGTAACTTCAAGTTCTTTACTTAACATAAGCTCACCAATTTATGCTTCTTCCATAGTGCACATCAGGGGATGCTGATGTGCTCGTGAATATTCATTGACCAGGTATACCTTGGTTTCCGCCACATCCTTGGAATAAGTCCCACACACGCCGACTCCCTGCATATGAACCTGCAGCATGACCTGCATAGCCTTATCATGCGGCATGGCAAAAAACTCCATCAATATATCGACCACAAAATCCATCGGTGTGAAATCGTCATTCAACAGGATAACCTTATACAACGGCGGCTTTTTAAGCTTGGGTTTGGCCTCCTGCAAAGCCAACCCGTTATGGTTATCGTGGAATGGTTCAAAATCAGACATGGACATCGCAGCAAAAAATCTTAATCTGCTTAACAATAATACCAAATGATAGTTGATTTCAAGCTCATAAGCATTAGGATCATCTTCGTTTAACGCGAAATCGGAGTATAGCGCTTTTTTTATAGAGCCACCGCATGCAAATATCAGCAGCCGCTTCTACTCGTTGCATTTGACAGAATGCAGGCGAAGAGTTCAATTCGTTGTCCCTGTCAACGGCAAATCGGGTAAAATAACCGCTTTGAATATTGAGAAAGATGAATGGTTTGGAAGCCGCATGTAACCGTGGCCGCGATCATCGAACGCGGACAGCGATTTTTGCTGGTAGAGGAAGAAACTTCCGATGGCATTAGACTGAATCAGCCGGCAGGCCACCTCGAAGAGGGAGAAGACCTGCTTACCGCGGCCCGACGCGAAGTGCTCGAGGAAACCGCCTGGCATTTTGAACCGGAACATATCGTCGCAATACAACTCTGGCGCAGAAACCCCGAATCGCCAAGTTTCCTGCGCATCTGCTTTTCCGGAAATTGCCACAGCCACGAACCGGAAACCACGCTGGACACCGGCATTATCGCCACCCATTGGCTCACGCGCGAAGAAATTCTGTCAGACCCCAAACGACTCAGAAGTCCGTTGGTCGCCTTGTGTATCGATGAATATCTCAAAGGCACTCGCTATCCATTATCGTTAATCAAATCTCTGCTCGATCTGAATCATGGCTAAACATATCATTGTCGGCATGTCGGGCGGCGTCGATTCCTCGGTGACCGCACTACTGCTTTTGGAACAGGGCCATCAGGTCACCGGCTTATTCATGAAAAACTGGGAAGAAGACGATGGCACCGAATATTGCACCGCAATGCAGGACCTCGCCGACGCGCAGCAGGTTTGCGACAAACTCGGCATCGAACTCAAAACGGTCAATTTCGCAGCCGAATATTGGGACGAAGTGTTTGAAGTATTTTTGTCCGAATTTGCGGCCGGCCGCACGCCGAATCCGGACATTCTGTGCAACAAGCATGTCAAATTCAAGGCTTTTTTGAATTATGCCATCGAAGACCTCGGCGCTGAATACATCGCAACCGGCCACTATGCCCGGGTCGAGGAGCGGAACGGCGAATATTTTCTGTTAAAAGGCCTCGATCCGAACAAGGAACAAAGCTATTTCCTATATACGCTGGGCCAAAAGCCGCTGTCGCGCACGCTGTTTCCGATCGGCCATCTGCATAAGACCGAAATCCGCGCGCTGGCGCAAAAAGCCGGCTTCGACAACTACCGCAAAAAGGACAGCACCGGCATCTGCTTCATCGGGGAGCGCAAATTCAAGGAGTTTTTGCAGCGCTATCTGCCGACCCAGCCCGGCGACATCCGCACCCCGGAAGGCCGCACGATCGGCCGCCATCACGGCCTGATGTACTACACACTCGGTCAGCGTCAGGGCCTCGGCATCGGCGGCGTCCAGAACACACCCGACGAGCCCTGGTATGTGCTCGAAAAAGACCTCGGCAACAACGTGCTGCTGGTCGGCCAGGGCCACGATCATCCGTTGATGCTGCACAATGAGCTCGAAGCGGGCCAACTGGACTGGTGCAGTAACCGGCCGTTGACCGAAACGATCCGCTGTGCGGCCAAAACCCGCTACCGGCAAGCCGACCAGGCCTGTACGCTTTCGCCTTTGCCGGACGGCCGCTGCAAAGCTGTTTTCGACGAACCGCAACGCGCTATTACGCCGGGACAGTCGGTTGTATTTTATGACGGCGAGGTTTGTTTGGGCGGCGGTATCATCGAAAGCAAAGCTAACGAATAATTTTTCCTTATCATTTATTAAATGTTATTTTCATGACTCAATTTGCCCTTACCGCCATCTCTCCCATCGACGGCCGCTACGCAGACAAAGTTGCCTCACTGCGGCCGATTTTCAGCGAATACGGCCTGATCCGTTTCCGCGTGCTCGTCGAAGTGCGCTGGCTGCAAGCCTTGGCCGCGCATCCTCGGATTAGCGAAGTGCCCGCCTTCAGCACGGAGGCTGCACAAGCATTGAATGCGATTGCCGCCGGCTTTTCGGAAACGGATGCACAACGAGTCAAGGACATCGAGAAAACCACCAATCACGACGTGAAGGCGGTCGAATATTTTTTGAAGGAAAAAATCGCTGGCCATGCGGAACTCGAAAATGTCTCCGAATTTTTCCATTTCGCCTGCACCTCCGAAGACATCAACAACCTGTCTTATGCGTTAATGTTGAAAGAAGGCCGCGGGGTGATGCTTCGGCAAATCGACGCCTGCATCGCGGCGATCAAAAAAATCGCAATCGACACCGCCGGGCAACCGATGCTGTCGCGCACGCACGGCCAATCGGCGAGCCCAACGACCGCCGGCAAGGAATTCGCTAACGTCGCAGCCCGGATGGAACGCCAACGGCAACAACTGGCTACGGTAGAACTGCTCGGCAAAATCAACGGCGCGGTCGGCAATTACAATGCGCACAGCGTCGCCTATCCAGAAGTGAACTGGGAAGTCTTCGCACAAAACTTTGTCGAATCGCTGGGGCTGACCTTTAATCCTTATACAATCCAAATCGAACCGCACGACTACATCGCCGAATTTTTCCATGCGCTGTCACGCTTCAACACGATTCTGCTCGATTTCGACCGCGATGTCTGGGGTTACATTTCACTCGGCTACTTCAAACAAAAAACCGTCGCGGGTGAAGTCGGCTCGTCGACGATGCCCCACAAGGTCAACCCGATCGATTTCGAAAACTCCGAAGGCAATCTCGGCATCGCGAATGCCCTGTTCGCGTTTTTGGCCGAAAAATTACCGGTATCGCGCTGGCAGCGCGATTTGACCGATTCGACCGTGCTGCGCAACATCGGCGTCGGCATTGCGCATACGCTGATTGCGATTCAATCTTCCTTGAAAGGCATCGGCAAATTGCAGATCAATAGCGAGGCGATCGAGGCCGATTTGAACGCGAATTGGGAAGTGCTCGCGGAGCCGATTCAAACGGTCATGCGGCGCTACGGCATCGAAAAGCCGTACGAAAAACTGAAGGAACTGACACGCGGCCAGCGCATCACGCCGGACGAAATGCGCGCCTTCATCGAAAAACTGGAGATTCCGGCCAAAGCGAAGGCCGATCTGCTGGACTTGACGCCTCGTGGTTATACCGGCTATGCCGAGAACTTGGCAAAAAAAATCTAATCCGCCTTGAAATTTGTGGGATACATTCTAGAATTATATGTAATGATTTGCCATGCATAATGCAAATTCATTGAATTTCTCCCCCGTTTTGAGAGTTTGGTATTTCCTCTCCCAGGCTGCGCCGTTCGGTGCAGCCTTTTTTTTGCCTGCGCGATCCGCCAACGGATTATCGACCCGTGCTGCTTAATCTGATCTGGATCGGTTTTTTTCTGATCGCCTTTATCACCGCGACGGTCAAGCTGCTTTTTTTCGGCGATACTAACATCTTCGCCGACATCATGACCTCGCTATTCAGCCAGTCGAAAGCCGCGTTCGAGATTTCACTGGGCCTGACCGGTGTGCTGTCGCTCTGGCTCGGCATCATGCGCGTCGGCGAAAAAAGCGGCTTCATGCAATTGTTGACGCAAGGCTTGACGCCGTTATTCAGCCGCCTGATGCCGGACATTCCGAAAAATCATCCCGCACTCGGCGCGATCGTGATGAATATTTCGGCCAACGCGCTCGGCCTCGACAATGCCGCGACGCCGCTCGGCATCAAGGCAATGAAGGAATTGCAGGCGCTGAATCCGAACCCGGAGACCGCCAGCAACGCGCAAATATTGTTTCTGGTGATCAACACCTCCTCGGTGACGCTGTTCCCGGTCACGATCTTCACCTACCGCGCGCAGCTCGGCGCGGTCAATCCAACCGACGTGTTCATCCCGATCCTCATCGCGACCTATTGTTCGACACTTGCCGGCCTGCTGGCGGTCGCCTGGATGCAGAGGATTAATCTACTCGACAAAGTCGTGCTGGCCTATCTGGCCGGCATGACTTTGTTGATCGGCACCCTGCTCGTCTATTTCACTGGCCTGCCGAAAGAGGACATGCTCACTCAATCGGCGCTGATCAGCAATGTGACCCTGTTCTCGCTGGTGATCGTCTTCATCGCCGGCGCGCTGCATCGAAAGATCAACGCCTACGAAGCGTTTGTCGAAGGCGCGAAGGAAGGCTTTCAGACCGCAATCACGATCATCCCGTATCTGGTCGCGATGCTGGCCGCGATCGGCGTGTTCCGGGCCAGCGGCGCGCTGGAACTTTTGAACGAATGGATACGCTATCTGGCCGCTTTATTCGAACTCGACAGCCGTTTCATCGACGCCTTGCCGACCGCCTTGATCAAACCGTTCAGCGGCAGCGGCGCGCGCGCGATGATGATCGACACGATGAAGACACTCGGTGCCGACTCGTTTGCCGGACGCCTGTCCTGCATCATCCAGGGCAGCACCGAAACGACCTTTTATGTGCTGGCGGTGTATTTCGGCGCGGTCGGCATCAAAAATATCCGCCATGCCGCCGGTTGTGGGATAATGGCGGATTTTGTGGGCGTTATCGCCTCCATTTTGATTTGTTACTGGTTTTTCGGATAGATGTTAGTTCACTTGCAAACCCTCGGCTGCCGGCTCAACGAAGCCGAACTCGAAACCTGGGCGCAGGATTTTCAGCGCTCCGGTCATCAGATCACCACAAAGCCGGAAGCCGCGCAATTGATCGTGCTGAACTCCTGCGCGGTGACCCAGGATGCGGCACGCAAATCGCGCCAGCTTATTCGAAGGATTCACCGCGACAACCCGCAGGCCAAGCTGGTCGTCAGCGGCTGCTATGCGACCTTGAATCAACAGCAAGCCGAATCCGAAATGGGCGTCGATCTGGTGATCGGCAATCAGGATAAGGACAAACTGGTCGAAAAAACCCTGAGCGAACTGAATTTGACCAGCATGCCGGCGCAAGCGACAGAACCCGGCGAATTTTCGCTGTTTACCCGCGGACGCCAACGCGCGTTCGTGAAAGTCCAGGACGGCTGCCGCTACCGCTGCACGTTTTGCATCGTGACCGTCGCCCGAGGCGAAGAAAAAAGCCGACCGATCGAGGCGATCATCGAGGAAATCAATACCCTGCACGGCCAAGGCATCGCCGAAGTGGTGCTGACCGGCGTGCATCTAGGCGGCTACGGCAGCGATCAGGGCTGCAATATGGCCGATTTGATCCAGGCGATCCTGGCGCAAACCGACATTCCGCGCATCCGGCTCGGCTCGCTCGAACCCTGGGAATTAACCGACAGTTTTTTCGAGCTGTTCGACAATCCGCGCCTGATGCCGCACCTGCATCTGCCCTTGCAGAGCGGTTCGGACAGCGTGCTTAGGCGGATGGCGAGGCGCTGCAAAACGCAGGAATTCACAGCGATCATCGAGCGCCTGCGCCAGCAAATCCCCCACTTCAATGTCACGACCGACATCATCGTCGGCTTTCCGGGTGAAACCGAGGAGGAGTGGCAGGAAAGCCTCGACTTTATCAAAAAAACCGGCTTCGGCCATATCCATATCTTTACCTATTCGCGTCGCGAAGGCACCAAGGCCGCTACGCTGCCCGGCCAGGTGAACAATGCGATTAAAAAACAACGCAGTGCGGTTTTGCACCGCCTGGCCGAAGATATGAGGCAGAAGTTTTACCAGGACAATCTGGAACGAGAGTTTCCGGTGTTGTGGGAAGGCTATAGCGAGGCTTGCGGCGAAGACCGACATCGCGTATTCGGCTATACACCGAATTATTTGAAGGTCGGTTGCATCGTGAGCCGGGACCGAACGATCGAAAATCAGGTTATTCATGCCCGCCTGACCGAAACAGGCCAAAACTGGATTACTGGCAAATTGCGCGAATAACCCCTCGATTGCCTTCTTTCCATCCCCAAACTACCCGCGACAGAGCCGATGAGCATCATCAAAAAACTCGCCTCGCAAACCGCCATCTACGGCCTCAGCAGCATCTTCGGGCGGTTTCTGAATTATTTGTTGGTGCCACTTTATACCTATCATTTCTCTGCGGCCGAATACGGGGTCGTCTCGGAATTTTATGCCTATGCCGGTTTTTTTGCTGTATTGCTGATATTCGGTTTCGAAACCGGCTATTTCCGTTTTCGCGATAAAAACGCCCCCCAACGCGATAACGCTTATGCCACCGCGTTATGGTTTGTGCTGCTGGTCAATCTGTGTTTCCTGCTGCTGATCCGGCTCATCCGGGCTCCGCTTTCCGATGCGTTGCATTATGCCCATCACCCGGAATATGTGCAGTGGTTTGCGATTATTTTGTGCCTCGATGCAGTCGCCTCGATCCCCTTTGCGCGGCTCAGGGCAGAAAACAAGGCGTTCCGTTTTGCCGGCATCAAGATCGTCGAGATTCTGGTCACGGTCGGCTTGAGCCTGTTTTTCATCGCCTATTGCCCGCCGCTTTACGCCAAAAACGAACAGATCTGGTTCGCGCCGATCTATGATCCCGGCATCGGTCTCGGCTATGTGTTCATCGCAAATCTGGCCGCCAGTGGCGTCAAATTCGTCCTGCTGACGCCGCAGCTAAAAGGTCTGCTCTGGGGCTTCGACAGGGCACTGTTCAAAAGCATGCTGCGCTATTCGCTGCCGATGGTGGTCATCGGTTTCGCCGGCATCATCAATGAAATGCTCGACCGCGCGTTGCTAAAATATCTGCTGCCGCACGATCCGTTGACGAACATGCGCATGCTCGGCATCTACAGCGCCTGCTACAAGCTGTCGATCCTGATGTCGCTGTTCATCCAGGCGTTCCGTTATGCGGCCGAACCGTTTTTCTTCGCCTATGCGGACAAGAGCGATGCGCGCCAGATTTATGCGGACGTGATGAAGTATTTCGTGATTTTCTGCATGGCGATCTTTTTGTTGGTGACCCTGTATCTCGATTTCTTCCAATATTTTGTCGGCAGGGAATTTCGGGCGGGGCTCGGCGTGACGCCGATTCTGCTGCTCGCGAATCTTTTCCTTGGCATTTATGTGAATCTGTCGATCTGGTACAAACTGACCGACAAGACCTTGATGGGCGCCTTCGTCTCGCTCAGTGGCGCGTTGCTGACGATAGGTCTAAATCTGTGGTGGATTCCGCTTTACGGCTATGTCGGCTCGGCCTGGGCGACGCTGGCCTGTTACGCAGGCATGGCATCCATCTCGTATCTTTTAGGCAGAATATATTACCCGGTCGCTTACGATCTGAAACGGATAATTTTTTACATCGTGTTCGGTCTCGGCTTATATTTGGCCCGCGAACCGTTGTTGACATCCGGCTTCAAGCCTTGGCAGGCCGCAACGATGCTGATGTTGAGTTATTTATTGACCGCAACGCTGCTGGAACGCCGCCAGCGTATTGCCATTGACTGAGGATTCGGCCCGACAAATCAGCGACCGTGATTTTTTGGGAAATGGTCGAGCGAACGCCCTCCAAGATCGCCGAATCAAGCATCGCGCGACCTTCGTCAAACATCGCTTGGCCAAGAGATGTTTGACGATATATCGTATGCTTACGTCATGACTTATTTTTAGCTGCAGAATGTGCGTTAAACGCCGACATCAATCTTCAACCAGCAGCCACTTCGCACTCAAAAAAACCAGGCTCATCAGCAAATAAGCCAAAGCCCATTCCCATGCCGGCGTCAATGACAACACGGTATCCGCCGGTGTCCAACGGTAGGAATGCATCAGACCTGAGGCCGACAATAGACTGGCCGAAGCGCTCCACAGCGCAGCCTTGATGAATTCGCGCTCGATCACCGAGACCGTCAATGCGGCCAGAATCATCGCGGTAAAGATAAAACCCTGTTCCAATGCGAATGTGCCTTCGATCCAAATATCCGCCTGTTGAAAACGCGCCAGCATCGATTCCGAAAATGCGGGCATCGGCTCGCCGCCATAGTCAGCCGCGCGTACCCCGCTTTTGGCCATGAACGCGCCCCAGGCCGCGATGCCGGGCAGCAGCCCCATCACGACCGCTGGCGCGTGGCTTTTCGGAGTTTCCTGAAATGCCTGCGCCGCGATTACGATGCCGATCCATAACACGATCGCCATGCCGGCGTCGATCGGCACCGCCCAGGCGATGTAAGACAGGCTGCCGGTCAGGCAGATCACCGTGATGAATACGCCGTTCAAAATCGAGTAACCCGAGCGGGCGCCCATCGCCTTCCAGCCCGGATGGCCGATATAGATCGTGGTCGGAAAGCAGGAGCCGAACAGACTGGCCGCCAAGGTGCCGAGGCCGTTCGCCGCCAGCGAGGAACGCGTCGGGTAGCTGTCGCCGGCCGCTTCGGCCGATTCGATGTTTTGCAGCGAGCCGATTAGATTGAACAGCCCCATCGGAACGATCACCGACAGATAACTCAGGCTATCCTTTGCAACCAGAGCCTGAAACAAATCGCCGGCCACCGGTATCGGCAAATACATGCCGAGTGAATTATCCGGCAAGGGGCCAACCGGCGCGATCCCCATACTCCAGGACAATAACACGCCCAACACCACGGCCACCAAGCCGCCCGGCAGATTGCCCCGAAACCGCAGCCGGCCGAAATAAACCAGCAAGATCACCGCCAGCGTGACCAGACCGACGACCGGATGCGCATAGGCGCGGAACAAAAATCCGAGAGAAATGAAGGTCAGCGCGATGCCCGCCAAGGTCGAGAGCAATGCGGCGCGCGGCGTCGCCTGGCGTAATTTCTCCGCCACGAACGCGCCGCCCAGCTCGATAAGCCCGGACCCGAAACAGGCAAACAAACCCGCCTGCCAGGCGATATGCTCCGGATTTTCGGCCCCGCTTGCCTCTGCGGCCATTTTCGCGGGCAGCATCACCAGAAAAATATACGCGAAAACAGCGATACGGTGTTGATGCCGTATGGCAAGGCGCAAATATCGTCGCGGCCGGTCGCCGCCGCCAGTCGTTTGGCCTGGTAAGCGTAAAAGAGATTGCCGAGCAATACCGACACCGCCGCGCCAGGCAAAATGTGGCGATAGATCAAGTCGTCGGAGAAGCCCAGCACGGGCCCGCACAATCCCACGATTACCAGCAACTGCACCAGATTATCCAGCGCCAGACCGAAAAAGCCGTCGATGTCGGCGCGTACGAACCCTTTCACCGTGAAATCCCAATACCCAATCAAAAAAATTGCTTCACAGTATAAATAAATCAATCGCCATTGGACACCGCCTGAAACGTCAACCCAAACCGCAGCAAATATTGTTTCAAGCGGTGACTGTCGTTCATGCTGGTTTTAAGATTGCGGCTGGCGTTATATAGCTTACGTCCTGCCTCGGCCATGTTGCGACTCTCGCGGCAGACCTTCACCACTTCGGCAAGCTGCATTCGGTCGAATAGATCGAGTTCTCTGAGCGCCTCCGCCGGCAGGATTTCGGCCAATGAATCAGTTGCGACGGGCGGCCCCTCGACAAACCCGGACCACGCCTGCTTCAAGCGCTCGATTTCGCCCTCCACAATGTCCTCGGTGATTCGTCCGCCGGTCGCGAGCGTCGCCATACGCGTCACGCTGGAGTTCAGATCGCGAAAATTGGCCCGCCACAAGGCTCCGGGCGCATAGGCGAAGGCAAGATACTGCGTCCTCGCCGCCTTATTGAAGCTGACCTTGTAGCCGGCCTTGACCATGAACTGCTGCAACTCATGTTCGAGATTCGGTTCGAAATCCTCGATGCGCTGCTTCAACGGCGGCAACTGGTAGGTCCATAAATTGATCCGCGCCAGTAAGTCTTCACGGAATCGTCCGTTGCGTACCTGTTCGTACAGATTGCGGTTGGTGCCCACGATCAATTGAAAATCGCTGCCGGTTTCGCGGTCGCCGCCGAGCGGCGTGAACACCTTGTCTTCGATCGCGCGCAACAGCATCGCCTGCTCGTCCAGACCCAACTCGCCGATTTCATCGAGAAACAACAGCCCCTTGTCCGCCTCGCGGAGAAGACCGGTGCGCGGATTTAAAGCACCGGTAAACGCGCCTTTGACATGGCCGAACAGCGCCGACATCGCATTGTCGCCGCGCAGGGTCGCGCAGTTCACTTCGACCAGCCTCCCCGTCAACTGGCCGCGCTGCTTTTTCAATTCATAGATGCGCTTGGCGAGACGCGATTTACCCGCGCCGGTCGGACCGGTCAGCAGCATCGGCGCGGACGATTTGATCGAGACCTGTTCGATCTGCGAAATCAACCGGTTGAATGCCGGATTCCGGGTTTCGATGCCGCTTTTCAGATAGGCGATGCCGTCCCGAGCTTCCTTTTCGAAGCGTGAAGCGATCTGGTCGTAGCGCGACAAATCCAGATCGATGATCCGATAGCTGCCTTGATTGCCTTCCTTGCTCGGCGAGGTCTGTAGCAATTTGCCCGGAATGTAGTTCGCCTCGGTCAATAGATACAGGCAGATTTGCGCGACGTGGGTGCCGGTGGTGATATGAACGTAATACTCGTTCTGCTCGGGATCGAACGCATAACCGCGCGTGAAATCGAGCAACTGGCTGTAAACCTGTTCGAAATCCCACGGATCGGCATAATCGACCAGATGGGTCGTGATGTTCGTTAGCGGCGACAATTCGCGCATGTCGCCGACCGTGATCCCTGCCAATTCCCGTTCTTCGGGATGATGCAGCAATACGAATTCGTCGACCGGCAGACTGTCGTGCATCACCAGCGACACGGTCGGACGCCAACGTTCGTGGCGTTTTCTGCCGAAGCCCGCATGATCCAAACGCGCGCCCAACAGGCCGATGATCACTGTTTTCATTTGAATCCCCATCAATGTAGCCTCGATGCAGCGCGGCGGAATCGAGGGATTGACGGCTTCGAAACCTCGATTCCGTTACACTCCATCGAGGCCACGTCTTATCACCTAGAGACCGGCTATAAATATTTATATCGATAGCTATCTATCCTAATAGATATATCAAGAATAACCATGCTCAACACCAAATTTTCCTGGCCATCAAAATCCCTGTTTTTTTTACCCTTCAAAAACATCGCTTTATAGAAAGCCACAAAGCCTTGCGCAATACTGGCACGCGCGTTGCTATAACCTAATCGTCAGCAACCGAAAGAGAATAACGATGACCACTCCCTACGAAGTCCTGCACGAACCCGGCCGGCATCCGATCAAAGCCTGGACGCGCGGCGTCAGCTTCGACGACAACTCAAAACAACAATTGCGGAATATCGCGGCAATGCCGTTCATCCACAAATGGATCGCAGTGATGCCGGACGTGCATCTGGGAAAAGGCGCGACGATCGGCAGCGTGATCCCAACCCTCGGCGCGGTGATTCCTGCCGCGGTCGGCGTCGACCTGGGCTGCGGGATGATCGCCGTCAAAACCAGCCTGAGCGCGAGCCAGTTGCCCGATTCATTGGAAGCGCTGCGCAGCCGGATCGAAACCCTGGTGCCGCACGGCCTGCAAAAAACCGCGCGCGGCGCCCGCGACAAGGGAAGCTGGGGTGAGCCGCCAGAAGACGTATTGACTGCCTGGACGGCATTGAGCGGCCGTTTCGACCGCCTGTGCGAAAAACATCCGTTCCTGAAAAACACGAACAACCTGACGCAGCTCGGAACGCTTGGCACCGGCAACCACTTCATCGAGATTTGTCTCGACGAGAACGATGCGGTCTGGATCATGCTGCACAGCGGCTCGCGCGGGGTCGGCAACAGGATTGGCTCGCACTTTATCGAGCAGGCCAAACTGGACATGGAACGCTGGTTCATCCATCTGCCGGACCGCGATTTGGCCTATATCCCGGAAGGCAGCGCGAATTTCGACAACTATATCGAGGCGGTCGCCTGGGCGCAGGACTTCGCCAGAATCAACCGCGAGGTGATGATGGCGCGCACCGTACAGGCGCTCAGCGACATATTGAAAATCGAGTTCGAAGCGAACGTCGAAGCAGTCAACTGCCATCACAACTACATCCGCCGCGAACACCATTACGGCGAGAATGTCTGGGTGACCCGAAAAGGCGCGGTCAGCGCAAGGCTCGGCGAAATGGGGATCATTCCGGGAAGCATGGGCGCGAAGTCGTTCATCGTGCGCGGACTCGGCAACGAAGAAAGCTTTTGCAGTTGCAGCCACGGCGCGGGCCGGATTATGTCGCGCACCGAGGCTAAGAAGCGCGTGTCGCTGGCCGAACATATCGAGGCGACGGCCGGCGTCGCGTGCCGCAAGGACATAGAGGTGATCGACGAAACGCCGTCCGCTTACAAGCCGATCGATCAGGTGATGGCCGCCCAGGCCGATCTGGTCGAAATCGTGCATACCCTGAAGCAGGTCGTCTGCGTCAAGGGTTAAAGAATTTGGCGGGCCATCGCGGTTCGGAGCAGTTTCAACAGACTGCCTGACGCCGGACGGGGCATATTGCCCCGTCCGTAAAGTTTGCCGGATGCTGTCGAATGTCGGCACCGTTGAAACGCTTGAGATGGGGTTGCAAACCCTGTCTCGCATGGGCACAAACCCTGAAGCAGGTCGTCTGCGTCAAGGGTTAAAGAATTTGGCGGGCCATTGCGGTTCGGAGCGGGTTCAACAGACTGCCTGACGCCGCCCGACGCCGGACGGGGCATATCGCCCCGTCCGTAAAGTTTACCGGATGCCGCCGAATGTCGGCACCGTTGAAACGCTTGAGACGGGGTTGCAAACCCTGTCTCGCATGGGCACAAACCCTGAAGCAGGTCGTCTGCGTCAAGGGATAACGAATTTGGCGAGCCGTTGTCAGCAGCGGAGCAGGTTCCAAAGCCTGCCTGACGCGAACGTTTAACGCAGCGCGTATCGATGACAACAAGACGCCAAACGCCGCCGTAGCTCAGCCTGGAAGAGCGCCGCGCACAACGCGGAAGTCGCAGGTTCGAATCCTGCCGACGGCTCCATTGCTATAGCTCAGTGGGTAGAGCAACTGACTCATCATCAGTCTGTCGCCGGTTCGACCCCGGCTAGCAAACCTACCTTGCCAAGGTAGCTTGATAAACCGGCCTAAAGGCCACGGCGGACCTCCGGGCCGCGAGTTAGGAATCCGCAAGGAGGCGGCATGCGGCTGGGTTAGCGCATGTCGATTGGGATGCCGCAATCCGAACGCAAAGCAACATCGGCAAAGCCTGACGGCGAAGACCGGCCGACGCGCGCCGCGAAGGACGCGCGACGCCCGCCGATTGGAGCGCCAGCAGCCCGCGCCGATGCGGAGGTTCCGTCAACCTTCACTTATTTATATGGCGTAGGGTGGATAAGCAAAGCGCATCCACCACCAAGACCTATAAGGTGGATGCGCTGCGCTTATCCACCCTACTTTGGAGTGAATCTTCACGGCCATATGTTTTACGGAGAATATGATGTCAATTAACAAGAAAATGATCATCACCGAAGCCCAGCGCGGCCTGTTGTTCAAGGATCAGCAATTCGTCAAGGTTCTACCGCCCGGCGTTTACCGGCTCTGGGACTGGCTGAACCGCTACCAGCTGCAGACCGTCACGATCACGAACGCCTTGCAGCAAACCGTCACCGGCGATCTGTTGAACCTAGCGCAATTGCACGCGGAAGACTTTGCACCGCACTTGCTGCTTTGGGAAACGTCCGATGATGAGGCCGGCCTGGTCTATCAGAACAACGTGCTGAAAGACATCAAGGCGCCGGGCCAGCAGGGCGCATACTGGAAAACGCAAAACGCAATTCGCATCGACAAGATCGACATCAGCCGGGATTTGGCCCTGCCGAAGCCGCTCGCCGCGCAGTTGTGCAATGCGAAGGAAGAAATGCTGAAGAAAGCCGCGCTGAACGCGATCGCGATCTTCAGCATTCCCGACCATCACGTCGGTTTCCTGGCCGTGGACAACGAAATCCAGGCGGTGTTGAGCGCGGGAGTGCATGCCTGGTGGCGGTTCAATCATAATCCGACGCTGACCCTGTTCGACCTGCGTCTGCAAAACATGGAAGTAAACGGCCAGGAAATCTTGACCAAGGACAAGGTCAGCCTGCGCATGAATCTGTCCGCGACCTGGCAAATCAGGGAAGCGGAAAAGACCCGCGCGGAACTGGCCGACGCGAAGGAGTTTCTGTACCGCGAACTGCAACTGGCCCTGCGCACGATCGTCAGCACCCAAACGCTGGACGAACTGCTGGCCGACAAGAACTCGCTGAACCGACAGATTCTCGAGATCGTGGCCGCGAAAGCGTCCGTTTACGGCATCGAGGTCAAATCGGTCGGCGCGCGCGACATCGTCCTGCCCGGCGACATGAAAGCGATTCTGACCCAGGTCGTCGAGGCGCAAAAAATGGCCGAAGCGAACCTGATCAAGCGTCAGGAAGAAACCCAGGCGACCCGGTCACTGCACAACACCGCGAAAGTGATGGAAGGCAATCCGATCTTGCTGCGTTTGAAGGAACTGGAGTCGCTCGAAAAAATCACCGCGCGGATCAATACTCTGAATGTTTATGGCGGATTGGATAGCGTGATGAATGGGATGGTCAGACTGATCGACAAGACGAGTCCGGTTTAGAATGACCTCTCAATTGTATGTTGGGTTAACTTTAGCCAAGTAGGGGGCGCATCGCGCCCCTTTTCGATGCCAACTCATGACAATAAACTTGGCAAGCGGGATAGATGACCCGCCGGAATGCGTTAAAACAGTCTGATTATTTAACATTCGGAAATGGTGAACAGTGCAGAACCCTAAAAAGTTCGCACTCCTCAACTCGGATCACCCAACGTTTTTCGGGGCGACAGGTGAATCAAATCGCTTAAAGTCCGATCACCCAGGACAGCCAACGCAGCATCTTCGATATGAATCGCCAAAGCCAGCACGCTCTCGGCGATTTTGGGAGTCATCATGGTCATTTGCGCCTGCCCGTCAAACGCGCGCAGACAGCCGTAAATCGCCTTCAGGGTGATCGTATCTATCTCTCTGGCGGGAACATAGGCATTCGGTTCGGACTGGATCGCAATCACGAATCCTGCTTTTTCCAGACCCTGCAACGTATGCTGGACCGCTTCCCAAGGTAAATCGACCTCCTCCGCCAAGGCATGCAATGTCCAGGGCGCTTTGCCTTCATAATACGCCCTGCCGATCAAATACATGATCAGGAAGCCGAGAGTTTCCTGTTGGCGATGGGTGAGATCGGGTTTTTTGTTTTTGTGCAGAAGATAGCGAGGATGTTGATGCAGAAATGAAATCACGCCGCCCAACAGCACGATCAGCCAACTGACATAGAGCCAGATCACCGACAGCAGAATGATCGCGAAACTCGAATAAATCGCGTTATAACTGGCCGACTTCTCGACGAAGATGCCGAACACCCACCCTACTATTTTCCAGGTCAGCCCGGCCGCGATGCCGCCGGCCAGCGCGGAACGGAAATTGACCCGGGTATTCGGCATGAAGATATAAAGAAAGGTCAGCGCCGCGATGATCAACACGTAAGGCAGAATCAACCCGGCCAGATAATAGGCGCTGCCGAAAGGTTCTTGCGCTATGAGCTTCCGCACCAGGCCGGTATCCGCCATCGACGCCATCACGCCCAGCGCGGAAACTACCAGCACCGGCCCGACCAGCAACATGCTCAGATAGTCGCTGCTGCGGCGAATCCAGTTTCTGGACATCTCGGCGCGCCAAATCCGGTTGAAGCATTCCTCGATGATGTTCAGCAGTGAAATCACCGTATAAAGTAAAAACACCAAGCCGGCCGCACCCAACACGCCGATATTGATGTTTTCGACGTAACCGATGATCTGGGCGGCCATCTCCACGCCTTTGTCGCCGAGCGGCTCAAGTACGCTCAGCAGCAATGGTTTCAGTTGGTTATGCACGCCGAACGCCTTCAGCACCGAAAAACTGACCGCCAACAGCGGCGCCAGCGACAACAGGGTCGTATAAACCAGCCCCATCGCCCGGTACCGCAAATCGCCCGCGGTCGCTTCCTGAACCAGAATCAGCACCCCGCGCAGTAATGCGGCCGTTCGTTTGGCAAAACCGGAACCGGGTTCGCCGCTTTCCTGCCATATTTCAATCGTCAGGTAATGTTTGATCGTATCGAAGTTCGACATCCGCTGGGTTTCCTTATCGGCAATCTGAAAAAAGCGCCTTATCAAATCGGATAGTAACGACCGACACGACGTTTTAAAAGCAAAATTCGCTTTTTTGTGGATTTTTGAAAAAAAGGAAATCAGGTTGGCCGCATGGGAACGCCAACAGCAAACGCGGGAGGTTTTGAAGAGCGCTGACGGCGAAAGCCGTCAGCACAGGGATCGGGAGAAGGTACGGTTTATTCGTCGCCGCCGAATACGCCGAGCAACTGCAACAAGCTCAAGAACAGGTTATAGATCGAAACGTACAGCGAAATGGTCGCCATAATATAATTGGTTTCGCCGCCATGCACGATGTTGCTGGTTTCGAACAGAATCATGCCGGCCATCAGCAGGATGAACATCGCGGAAACCGCAAGCGACAAGGCCGGAATCGTAAAGAAAATCGCGCCCAAACCTGCCAAGAATGCGACCAGCACGCCGACCATCAAGAAGCCGCCCATAAAGCTGAAATCCTTGCGGGTGGTCAGCGCATAACCCGACAGGCCGAGGAAAATCACGCCGGTGCCGCCCAACGCGGTCATCACCAACTGATCACCGTTGGCGTAAGCATGCAGATACATATTGATGATCGGTCCGAGCGTCAGCCCCATGAAACCGGTCAAAGCAAAGATCGACAACAGGCCCCAGGCGCTGTTGCGCAGCTTGGTGGTCAAAAACAGCAGGCCGAAATAGCCGACAAGAGTAATCAACATGCCCGGATGCGGTAGATTCATCGCCATCGACAATCCTGCGGTCATGGCGCTGAACAATAACGTCATCGACAACAGCAGATAAGTGTTACGCAGCATTTTATTGGTCGCCAGGATCCCGGACTCGGGACGGGCGATCACGGCTTTATTGATGTTCATCGAATGTTTTCCTCGTGAAAGAATGAATGTCTAGAGATTGACTGCTTAATCTTACAAGAGTTTCCAGGCGTAAATAAAGCGATTTCATTCCTGAAAGAACGCGATCCGGCTCAGGCCGCCGGCGCGCCGTCCGCTCCAAATCGAAAACAGGACGGCAGAAAGACCGATCAGCAAGCCCCTCGCCAGCGCCGAATAAGGGTTAAGATTTTCCATGCGGCCGGCCTACCGTTAATCAAAAATGCTTGGACCAACCCAGTTGAAAGGAATACTGTTCCATCTCCAGCGCGATGTTCTGACTGGGGCTCAGCGGATTGGGCCCCTTGACCGAATTGCTCGGCGAGTACATGAACGCAAAAGTCACTTCGTCATGCTTGCCGAGTGTTCGGCTGAATCCGGTTGTTAAATGCCACTCCTGCACACCCGGTGCCAGGATATTGAACAACACTTCTGACTTAGGGATGGGTTGCTCACCGTAGCTTAGGCCGGCGCGCCAGGTCCAGAGATTGTCCGGCCGCCATTCGGTGCCGAATTTGAAGATGGTCATGTCCTTCCAGCCGAAACCGGGGCCGCCATCCTCGCCGAGCCGCTTCGTCAACAGATTCGGAAACATCGGGTTGCCGACCGATTCGATTTGACTGTAACGGATGTGCTCGACGTCAAAACTGGCGGTTATCCGATCGCTGATATCCCAGGCCAGACCGAAGTTGAAACTTTCGGGTATGTCGAAACCGCCCTGTTCGGCAAACAGCCCCGCATAGTCGTCGAGTTTGGACATCGTGATGCGGCTTTTGTAGGATGCTCCGAACCTTACGCCCGGCAATAGCTCAGCCAAACCGCCGACCCTGACTCCACCTCCAAAGGAATAGTTATAGCCTTGGTTGGACACATGCCCAGGATCGCTCGAAAATGGAGCGAACGCATTCAAACCGCGCGCCTTGAAGCGCTGAATCGCAAAAATCGGCGCGATGCCGAGCGAAAACCGGCCATCGCCGAAGCTGTGCGCGTAGCTCGGCACGATAAATGCCTGCGCCTTGTCGATGCCGGTCGTGCCGGCGCAAAACGTGCCTTGGCCGCCTGGAAATGGGCATAGCGGATTCGGTGTCGCCACATAATCGGTATTCATGCCGCCGTTGCCGTACATCGTCACGCCGACAGCCTGGTCCTTGTCGATCCGGTGATTCCAGCCGATTGCCGGCACCGGAAACCATTCGCTGTCGCTTTCGACGGTGCCGGAATTCAACGGAAATGCCCCGGGGGCCAGCGTCGGCGTTCCATCGACAGTATATTTGCGCCGCGGACTGAACAGCTCGATTTCCGCATCCAACCGGTCTCCGATATACGCGATACTGGCCGGATTGACCGCGGCTGCAAACGAATCGAGCGGCCTCGCGGTGCTGGCGCCGGCCAAGGCTTTGCTACGGGCACCGTAGCCATGCGCAAAATAGCCGTTGGTCGCCGCCGCAATGGCTGGCAGCCCGCCTAATATGGACGTCGCGGCAATTGTCAGATACCTTTTTGTCGAAATCATGTTTGGCTCTCCCTAATCATTTTTAAAGCTGTGCCGTCATGGAACAGACTAACTGCCTTATCCGGACCTGCCACCCAGCCGCCAAGTGTTGAAATGATTAATGATGATAGAGAGATCTTTACACGGGATAAAACGCTAATATCAGATAGCGATAACGCAAAATTCGATAAGCTTTCAGAAATCGGTATTCAAGTCATAAGCGATTAAGTGAATAGCAACAAGTTCATTGGCATTTCTTGAGCTCTCTAAGTCATTGATTTGCTATTCACAGGTTGCAAACGAACTTCTCGCGAAGCACTTACCATATGATTAATAGGATTT